>NZ_JACCFW010000002.1 GCF_013410455.1 Allobranchiibius huperziae
GGACATACCGGGGGCCTGCTCGTGGCGCAGGACCTCGAACGCCTCCCACAGATGACCCAGTCGGGTCCCTGCCTCGGCGTGCTTCCACCACCGTGCGCACCAGTGCGACGTGGTGTCACCATCGCGGCGCCGCCAGTTGCGCAGCAGGTACTCCACCACGAACTCATCCAGCGACCCGTAGTACTTGCGCACCGGCAGCGCCGCCGCGCCACCGTCGGCGTTGTGTACGACCTGCTCGTAGGACTTCTTGGTCGCTGCCGCTCGCTCCTGCGCCGCGCGCTGCGCGCGTTCGCTACGGCCTAGATCCATCCGTGCTTTCAACACGGCCGAGGAATCGCTCTGCGGCCGGCTGCGGGCCTCTTCTAGGCCCTGCTCAGCTCCCGCCAAGACGTCACCGGCATGTTGACGCGCCGCCGTCCTACGGGTCAGTGCGCGCTCCGCGGAGACCACTGCTCGCTGTGCCTGGGCCAGGCCCTGCTCTGCACGCACCTGCTGCGCCCCGGTGACAGTGCTCGATCCGGCCAAGTCCTCTACCGCGGCCTGGGCTACGAGCACCGCCCCACGGCAGTCCTCGGCCCTGCGATCGGCCTCCAGCTGGGCCTCTACGGCGTGGTCCAGCAACTCCTCGGCCGCCGACACGTCCGCCGCCGCCGTCGCCACGCGCGGACTCACCCTGGGTGCCTCGTCGATCGCCTCCTGCAACCGCGCCCGCGCCAACGTCAGCGCGTCGTCGGCCTCGGCCAGTTCGTTCGCCGCGCGCCGCGCGTCGGCCGCAGCCTGCGCGGCGACATCTCCCTCGTGTCGAGGGATCGCGGCGTGCGGTGGAGGTTGCGCCTCGACTGGCGCCGCTCGACGCGCGCCGGCGGTGCGGGTGGTGCTGCTCAACGCCACGAGTTCACCGCCCCCTGCCGGCGCGGCCAACCCGCAGCTTGGAACCGGCCTCGTCTTGCGGGTCGTCCTGCTCTGCCGGCGCGACACGAGCTGACGGCACCTGGATAGGACGAATCTCGTAGGGGTCCTGGATCGGGCCCCGCTCGGTACCGCCGGGCCCGTACGCCTGGATCGACGCGTCAATCAGCGGCGCCCAGTCATAGCTGGTCAGGTCTCGCAGTTCCAGCAGGATGGCCCGGGCACCGGTAGTGAACAGCACGCCACGGCCCGAAGGCATCGCACGCAAATCGGCCTCGGTGAAGATCTGCTCTTCACCGTTCTGCACGTTCACCGAGCGATGTCCGCGACTGCCGTGCGAGGTCGACTGCTGACGCACCTGGCGAGTACCAATCAACGTGACCAGAGCCCTTAGGTGCTCCGCATCGTTGATGCCCCGCCCGACGACCGCCACGTTGGCCGAGGACCACATCTTCTTGAAGCCCTCGCCCCACACCTCCGCACCCTGCACGTACGACTGCAGGATCGTGACCAGGATGATTCCGCGGCCACCGGCGTGGGAGTACAGGTTCGGCAGCTCAGGCCACCGGCAGACATTGGCGGCCTCGTCCAGGGAGAACAGCACCGGGGTCGACACCCGACCGCCGCACTCCTCGGCGTAGTCCTCCCCCGCCTGGTAGGTGGCCATCGTCAGCGCACCCGTGATTGCTCGCGCCGACCCCTCACCTTCCTTGGACAGCAGGTACAAGGTTTCGGCCTTGGATCGTACGAACGCCGCCGGATCAAACTGCCGCCGACCGTCGTCCTCGCCACGTGGTGCGACCCACTGCACGAACCGCGGGTCGCGCAGGAACCCGAAGTAGGACCGCGCGGTGCCGTACACCCCATCGCGCTGACCCTGATCGAGACCAAGAAAGTCTTCGATCTCCTCAGCCATCGCACCGAAGCCACCCTCCCGCAGTACCAGCAGCGGGTCGGGCACACCCGGTGCAGGACGGCGACCAGTGAGCCACTGCGGGATCCGCGTGATCGGCTCCCCGCCCAGGCGGGCTGCGACCAGCATGTTCGTGGCCAACTTCCGGCCCTCTGGCTCGAAGTAGGGATCAGCACCCTGCATGTCACTCGCACCCCGGGAAGAGGCCCACACCCCCACCAACTTCGCGGCCCGCTCAACGCTGGTCACAAACGAGATGGGATCCCACCACCAGCTCGCCTCACCCTGGGCAATGCGCTGTGGGTCGTTCAACCAACAACGGCCCCGCTGACTGCGGGGCCCGTACGTCGACTCATACACATCCGACTTGTTGCTCGTGGAGATCGCTGGTCCACCGTGAGTGACCAGCTGCGGAATGGCCACCGACCGGGACTTCCCTGCACGGGTTCCCATGATCCAAATCTGCGACCACTCATACAGCCCATACAGCGGGCGGCGACCCGCCACCGCGGTACCCAGCGGCACACCGATCCCGGCCTGCTGCGACCCCAGACGTTTCGCGTCTGCCCTTGCGTGCGGCTCCGACATTTCCTTCAGATCGGCTCGGCCAGACATCGAACGAGCCCGGTCGTCCGTCCACACCCGGGAACGCCGGTACCGCACCACCATCACCACGACGATGGCCACCAAGGCCAGCAGGACCACGTACAACGCCACCGCCGCCGCGATGGCCGTGGTGGACCAGGACCGACCACCCAGACACCACCCGACATAGGCGGGGCCCACGAGGACAGCGGCGCCTGCGATGACGCAGATCAGGATGATCCAGGGCAGTTCGGACTGGCCGGGGTCGGATCGTTTGTTGGGTCGGTTGCTCATTGGCGGTGCCTCCTGTCGTGGCGGGTGGGTTGATGTGTCAGAAGGGCCACCACCCAGGCCCCGAGGCGGTTGAGCACACGGTCGACGGCCGTGATGCGGTGGTGCTCTATCGGTAGCGACCGGTGGCCGGGCTGGATGCTCATGCGTCGTCCTCGACGTCGGTGGTTTCTCGGGAGGACCAGGTCTCCTGCAGGTTCTGCCAGGCGGCGTTGGTGTTGCCGATCGCCAGCTCCGCCGGCGTCAGTGCGACGTGGAAGGGGATACCGGGCTTCTTGCCCGTTTTCAGGAGAAAGTTGCCTTGCCCGGGGGCGGCTTCGGCTTGGCCGGTTTCGGGGTTGACGGTGCCTTCCATCGACCAGTCGGTGATCATCTCCCGCTCACGGCGGGACATCCCGAACACTTTGGACAGGTTGCCCATCTCGCCCTCGGCCAGGCCGCCAAGGAACACCATCTCGGAGCGTTCGACGAAGCCTCGGGCCTTCTTGGTGGCGTCCTCGGTGGCCAGGGTCAGGTCGTCCATCGTGTGAGTGATCAGGAGCTGCCCGATCATCCGTGCCCGGTTCAGCCGGGTGATGGCGTTAACCCGGTCGACCATGAACGGTGCCGCGTTGAGGGCGAGCCATAGTTCGTCCATCACCAGCAGGTACACGCGCCGTTCGGCCAGGCCGGCGTCGGCCAGGTACTTGGCGGCGTTGACGCACGCGGAGCCGTAGGACCAGCAGACCAGCTGCAGCCCTGCCTGCAGGACCTGGTCGTCGTCCTCGACCGCACTCATGTCGAACGAGACCGCGCAGTCCAACGGCATCGCGGTGGTGGTCCGCCGGGCGAATGTGTCCCCGTAGGGTCCGTCGGCGCCCAGGGTCAGCAGTGCGTCGATGAGTCGTTCGACGCGCACGTTGTACCTGCTGTCGTTCTCTTCGCGGTCTTGCACGATCGCCCGGATTGCCGGTGGGCGTTCCTCGATCTTGGTCCGTAGGTCAGCGATGACCGCATCACCGGTCAGATCGGGGTCAACCAGCCGTAGCGCGGTCGACAGGACGTTGACCTCGTGCGGCTGCAGCTCGGACCCGGACAGTTCGCACAGGCCGCGGACGACATTCAGGCGCCGCCCTTCCAGGTCGGCGCGGGCCTTCTTGGCCAGCTGCGCAGGAAGGTCGGGGATGCGGGCGGCCAGCGGCCCCACGTCGAGCGGGTTGACGTTCTCCTCCCCGCGGCCGACCTTGATCACCTGACCCTCCAGAGCGGTGATCAGGTCGGAGTAGTCCGGGCGCAGATCCGACAGCACGATCGGCAGCACGCCGTAGGCGGGCAGGACCGCGGCCATCTTGCGGACCAGGGAGGACTTCCCGAGTCCGGGGCGTCCGAGAACGAAACCGCTGGGGTTGTTGATGAGTCGTTTGAGGAACCAGGTCACCGGGTCCGCGCACACCGTGCCCCGCGTGAGCAGGTGCCGCCCCAGTGGGACGCCGACGACGGGGGTGCCGGAGCCGGCCGAGAACGGCCACAGCCCGCACACCTGCACCGACGAGCCGCGCCACTCCGGCGGCGAATCGACGATGACCGCTGCTCCCCCACCCTTCCCTGGCCAGCCGCGTTTGCCCGGCGCCACCGGACGGGCGGCAATGTTCGCCGCCCGTCGTGCCCGCACACCCGCGAACAGCCCGGACTTGCGCTGCGCGGCCTTCTGAGCGCCGTGGGTCGCTCCGGCGGTGCGCCAACCCCGTCGGGTGCCCTGCGCCCGGAGGTCTGACACCTGCTGCTCGCCGCTGCTGGACAGATTGTCCACGAACGGGTTAGGCGCCTCGGTGTCCGTGCTGCGGGTGGGCTCGGTGTTGGTGGTCATCACATGGCCTCTCGGATGCTGGTGGGCAACGTCATGTGTTCGGGCAGCACCAGTCCGATGGGTAGGGATGCGGCGAAGGCGACGTCCTGGGATCCCTTGGCGGACCGCAGCCGCAACCGGGCCGGCGCCGCCAAGGACGACGCGACGGTCTTACGTGCCAGCGGCAGCAGCTCCGGGTCCAAAACGGTTGCGGTCACGACAATCCCGAACCGCACCAGGGAGGCACCGGCGGCCTCTTCCTGCTCGGTCTTCAACGCGGCTTTGGCGTCACTGCCCTTGCGCGCGGTGACTCGCCGGCCCTCCGAGGCGGCCCAGGTGGTGTTCTTCACGTCCCGGTCCACCGCCGCGGCGGACTGCTCCGGTGTCTGTGGCCGGTAGAGGATCGCGACCCGCTTGCGAGTCAGATCCCGGTGCGGCGCCAACAGCCCCGCCAACGTGGAGTCGTAGAACACTCCCCGTGGGGGTGCGGTCATCTGCCAAGAGCACGACACCGCCGACTCGTGCTCGTAGTGGTCGTACCCGGCGTGCGCGGCCATCGGGCCTGCCTGGTCCCACGACAGTCCCGTCCCGTCCTTGGTGCGAGCCTCTTCCACGTCCGCAGCAACGCTGGGGTCGTAGGCCACCCGGACGGTGTCGACCAGTTCCTGTGCGGTGCACGGTCGGCACCCGGTGCCCGCACCAGTCGCCTTCAACCCGTCCAACAAGCTCGGCAGGCGGGTGCCGATCTCCTCGGCCATCTGCGCGGTGGTGATCGCCTTGCCGCGGGCGCCCTCGATGGAGGGTTTGCCGGTGAACGTGACCGTTAACCGGGTGGTGATGACCGCCGACCCTGCTGCCCCTGCAACGGAGTCGGTGAGGACCTGCTGGGAGAACGCCGGCGACGACACATCCAGGTCCGCGAACGCGGCCCGCCGAAGACGGTGCCCGGTGTCGGGTGCGGTCTCGATGACCGCGGCCGCGGCGACGATGTCCCCGGTCTGACCCAACCCGGCGAGCCAGGCGCCCCAGTGGGCGACCTGGGAGTCGATGACGTGCTGGTCCACTCCCCCGGTCCCGGCGGCGTGGCACTCGATCACCACCGTGTGGTGATGGGTCGAGGGGATCGTGATGAGCCCGAACGGTTGCCCCAACGAGTCATGCCACTTCGTGAGTTCACTCGCGGCGGCCAGGCCCGGGAGGCGGACCTTCCCGTCGGGTGCGTGCCCGACCGGGCCCTGGCGCAGCAGCGTCAGCCCGGCCTTCTCCGCGCGACGGTGCCGCGCCCACCGAGCAGTCCGCACATACGGGTTCAACCCCGACGGGTGCGGGATCAGCATCACCGCGGACACCGCCAAGGTGACCAGGATCAACCCCAGGCCCAGCAGGAGGTGCCCGCTGATGCTGACCCCAATCAGCACCAGCGCGGCCAGGCCGACACCGGCCAGGAACACCGGTGGCAACCCGAACAGGCCGGGGACCTTCGGTTGGCGCAGGTTGCCGTACGTGACCCGCTTTGGGCCCAAACCCTCAGTTGCCGTGATGTCACTCATGCCCCACCTCTTCTGCTCCGTCAGGAACGGCGCCCTGCGCCATGTCATTGAGTTGCTGGACGGCTTGCCCGCCCAGCTGTGCCGCGGTGCTACCAGCGGAGGACCCACCGCCTGAACCGCTGCCGCCACCGGTGGGGGCGCCTGAGGGCACCGCGCCGGATCCGGACGGGCTCACACCCCCGGGGGCCGCATCGCCGCCACCAGCGGAGGAACCAGCCGGCAAACCCGACTCGGAGCCAGAACCGCTGGAGGAGCCGGAACTGGTGCCGCCACCGCTGGGCGAACCACCGCCGGAGGAGCTGATGCTGCCCCCGCTCGGCGAGCTACCACCGTCGTCGGACGGCATGATCCCGCCGCTGTCGCCGGAGCCACCGGAGTCGCTCTCGCCGCCCGCTCCGCCGGGCAGAACGCCACCGCCGGGCATGCCACCGCCGGAGGAGTCCCCACCGGACGAACCGCCGCCCTTCGGGCCGGCGCCTTCACCACCGCCGGTCATGCCGCCACCGGTGAGGCCACCTCCACCGCCACCGGTGCTGGCCATCGACGCACCGCCACCGCCGGCGGCTGCGCCCGCGCCGGAGGCACCAGCGGAGGCGCCCATGGTGCCGATGGCGACAGCCCCGGTGGCCACAGCACCGAGTGCCGCTCCGCCGGAGAACGCCCCGGAGGAGCCCATTGCGGCCATCGGGACCAGGAACTTGATCAGCGACGGCAACGCCAGAGCGGCCAGGACCAGGATGGTGATGCCGTAGATGCCGTTCATCAGCCCGGCGGTGGTCTTGTTCGGATCCCCGGGTGAGTGCAGGAGTTTGAATCCGGTCGCGTAGATCGTGGCCGCAACGGGCTTGTAGATGGTGAACGCGAACATCAGCATCAGGGCCCGCTTGAACCGTGCCCAGCCCTCTTCGGAGTAGGAGTCCGCGGCGAAGACGGGGATGAACACTGCCAGGACGTAGATCACCGCGCCGCGTACGACCATGAACACGATCTGCATGAGGGAGGCCAGGATCAGCAGCAGGAACAGCAGGAACCACGCGCCTAGGGCGTTGTTGACCTCTGCTCCCCCACCACTGCCGATGCTCTCTTTGATGATCGCGGTGAACGCGTCCCCGGGGGTGTTCTTGCCGGTGGCTTGTTCCAGGATCCAGTCGGAGTACCCGTTGCCGGCCTCTAGGAAGATCGAGAAGACCGCTGTTGTCAGCGAGGAGGCGACGGTCAGCACGACCAGCCCGCGGATCAGCTCACGGGCGGACTGGCCGGCCTTGTTGGTCCATACCAATCGGCCCACCCCGAGGATGAACCCGAACGTGGCCAGGACCGCGATGATGTAGGACTCATCCCCCACCAGCGACGCAATCTGACCCCCGGACGACGTCGATGCGCCCAGCTGCGGGTCGGGGACCTTCACCCAGAACGTCGCGACCGTTTTCAGCATCTGCTGGGCGCCGTTTGCAAACGCTGCGACGACCTCCTCGAACCCGGTTTTGGCCAGCGACTTGGTGACGCACTCCAGCGGGTTGATCGGGTTGATGCAGAACTTCGCCGGTGCCGGCCCCGGCATCATGAGGTGGGCCCCACGTTGGACGCGCTCATCGAGATGTACGGGCTGAGGCTGGGGACCTGGACCGCGTTGGCCACGCCAGTGACCTGCCCGTTGACCTTCCAATCACCGCCGGACCAGATCATCGGCATGGTCTGCTCGACGTACTCGTCCTGCACCGTGACGACGATCTTGACCAGGCATTCCGACTGGGTGCAGGCCTGTGTCAGGAAGCCTGAGAACACGGCATTGGATGCATCGGCCGGGAGGGCGTCCGATGCATCTCGGCCGGGCCCGGGTGTGTAGTTCAGCAAGAGCGCTGCATGCGCGTTAGACGTGCTACCGGCCGCCGCAATGTTGAACGCTGCGATGACCGCCCCGGTCGGCGAGTCCTGGAAACAGGACCGCAGGGTGCCCCCGGGGCCGGTGATCTTTTTCGGCCCCGCCGAGGGCGACACCGGGGTCGCCAGTGAGCCCACGAGCTTCCATGTCGCGGGGATCGCTGCGGTCGGTACCAGCGTGTTCCCGCCGGGCACGTTGCACCCTCCTGCTGCGGGTGCGCTGGTGGGTGAGCTTCTTCCGGGCAGAGTGCCGGTGCCCGTGGTGCCCACGGTGGGTGAGGCGGTGACGGTCCGGGTCGGGGTCGCGGTTGACCCGGACCCGCCGCCGCTGAGCAGGATCCATAGCAGGCCGGCGATGACCAGCACGATCACGCCACCGGCTGCCCACCACACCGGGGAGCTGGCGATGCCGCCACCGGCGGTGTCGTCGTTGTCGTTGTTGTCCTCGCGAGCCATGCCCGCCTCCTTGGGAGTTGAAGGGTGCGGGTGGGGTCAGACGATGCTGACGCCGGTGAGGGTGGCGATGAAGGTGGTCGCGGAGCCGACGACGACGGCACCGACCAGGGAGATGCCGATGATTTTCACGCCGTGGATCTCTCGTCCTTCGATCATTCCGATGACCAGGTAGGCGATGCCGCCGATGAAGCCCAGCACGCATAGCAGCGCGACGGCCCACATGGACCAGCCGACGACCTTGGTCAGGCCGTCGACGCCGGGGGGCTTCTGGATCCCGGACGCGGACAGGCGGCTGGTGATGTTGGCGGCGGTACGGGTGGTGACGGTGGTGGTGCTCATGACGGGTTCCCTTCGTTGGTGGTGCTGTTGGTGGTTCGTGGTGCGCTGATCGCGCGAAGTTGGTTGACGGTGCGGCGCACCCGGATCGGTGCGGCCGAGATCTCCGGGTCGGTGTGGGTGCGCCAGGATTCGACCCACCCGATCCGCCAGGTCCGCGGCAGGATCTGCATGACCTGCCGGCACGCAGACAGCTGGGCTTTGCCCATGCGGGGTCCGTCGTCGACCAGGACCAGGCCGAGTAGCTGCACGTCCGCGAGTTGCCCTGCGGCCCAGACCTGTCCGGCGCGTTGCACCGCGGCCAGGCCGGCGGCGTGGGTGCGCGCAACGAGGAGAACCCGTGGGGTCCCGCCGAGGGGGACCTTCGTGCCGGCGTCGACCGCGACGTGATCCCCCAGCAGCGCGGCAAGCGTGCTGGTGCCCGCTCCCCCGTGCAGACCCACCACATGGGTGCGGGCCTCCGGCCTAGCGAACGTCCGCGGCAGGGACGCCCCCACCGGGGCCTGGATCCCCAACGGCCGGACGGGACCGGTCGCGGCGAGCTGGTCGCCGAGCAGCGGGTCGACCGGCAGGTGCTCCGGCTCTGGCGGCTCCGGCGCCTTAACCGGGAGGAACGGGTTGACCGGGGCCGGGTCCCTCCGGCCCCGGGACAGGGACGGGGCGCTCATGCGGTGTGCGCCCTCTGTTGGCCCAGTCCGTCGGCGACCATCGCGGCGGCGTGCCGCCACGCGACCTGGGTGTCCGGGCGCAGCCCGTCCAGGCGCAGATGCGCGGCGCGCATCCCCGGGTCGTACGGGATCGGCGCCGCGGCGCGGGCCAACGCCTCGAACCGGGCCAGGTACTCCGCGCTGGGCGCTTCGTCCTGATCGGCATGGGCGACGACCACGACCGCGTCATCGGCCAGCTGCGCGGCGGCGTCGCCTTGTTTGCGCAGGTCATCCAGCACCAACCGGGCTGCTTCGGCGTGATCCGGGCGGGTGGTGGTGGCCACCACCAGCTGGTCGGTGTGCTCAATCATCCGCAACCAGTTCGCCGCACTCTCGTCGTTGCCGGAGTCGATGAAGATCAACCGGTAGTACCTGCTCGCGACGCGGTGCAACGCGTCGAAGTCGGATGTGGTCAGCCGCTCTTCGGGGGCGATGGAGTGCGGGTTGGACCGCAGGACGTCGAACTTGTCCTCGGTCTGGTGGTGCACGAACGCGGCCAGGTCCGCCGCCCGCGCCTCGGGGCGCATCAGCTCATCAGCAGACGCGAGCAGGTCCCGCACGTGGGCCTCGTGGGGCCCTTCCTCGGTGCGCCAGCCCATCGTTCCGCGGGTCTCGTTGTTGTCCCACGCCAAGCACCCCGCGCCACCCCAGCGGGCGAACATTGCCGCCAGGAGCACCGCGGTCGGCGTTTTCGATGCCCCGCCTTTGGGGTTGACCATGGTGATGGTCCGGGGTCCGGCCCAGTGCTGGGAGATTGCCCGCAGTTCCGCTCGTTCGGTGATCTGCTCCGGGGTCGGGCCCTCGGCCCGCTTCTCCAGGCCGATGCTCTGCAGGAACCCGTGCCACCCGCCGACCTTGGTCGGCGTCGTCATCCCAGAGAACGCCTCGTCCGCACCCGGCAGGAACGTCACCGACGCACGTCGCTCCGCCCGCGACTGCGGCACCTCTTCCGGGGCCACCGCTGCGATCGACTGCTGGACCGGGGTGTCCGTTTTGCGATCTGTATACGGTGTACGCGCTGGGTGATCCTGCGGGGTGTCCTGCGCGGTAGGGGTTGTCGCAGGCGCAGTGGCGCGGCTCTCCGCGGCAGGCGGCACAGGTGCGGTCCCGACGGACGTGACGGTGCCGTCGGGACCGACCTGCAGCTGCTGGGTGCCTCCGTCATCGACGGCGGTCACCTGCACCACACCGCTGGCCTGGGAGGCGATGTGCGCGATCGCGGCCTGGTGGACGCTACTGCCGGCGGCGACGGGGATGACCTGTCCGTCGAGGATGAATTGGCCCTCCCCGACGATCAGCATCCGCACCGAGCTGGTGGCTTCGCTCGAGGTGTGCTGGGTGTTCTGTGTCATGTGCCTCTCCCGTCGTGGTCCTGCTGGTCTGTGAGTGAGCTGGTGATGGTTAAGGGGTCTGGTCGTAGACCTGCGTGACCCGCCACGGCGCGGTGGCGGCCGTCCGGCGGCAGGTGACGATCCACACCGCCGTGGCCGGTTTGCTGGTCCAGTTCCCGGTGCCGTGCCCGGTGCTGGTGACGTCGACCTGGCGGACGGCGAGGGTGGGGCTGTCGCCGGTTTGGTCCGGGACGTCGGTCATCGGGACCGTCTTCGCGACGGCGGTGGTCCACCCGTGATGCGCCGTCAGCACGGTCCAGGCCGCTCCCCCACCGCCATTGCCCGTCAGCGGTAGCTTCACCGCGGCCGCCAGGGGCGCACCGAGCAGCGGCTCCGCGCGTCGTTCGGCGTCCAGGGTGGTGGTGTCCAAGGCGGTGTCCTGGGTGGCGAACACCCGCATCACCGACGCCGCGACCGCGGACGCGTCTTTCTGGTTCACCCCACCGAGGTCTGGTGCCCCGCCGCGCGGGGTGCCTGCCCGTCCGGCCGGGAGGGTCGTGGTCGGAATGGTCGGTGTCGCCGAGCTGGTTGCCGGCGATGTGACGGTGTGTGACGGCGTGACGGTCACCGTCACCGCAGCCTTGGTGCGTTTGTCGGCGCACCCGGTCAGCGCCATGGAGCCGATCACCACGGTGATCGCGACAGACGTGCGTGCAGCGCGCATGGTCACTTCTTCCGGTAGTAGACGGCGTTGGGGTGACCGGCGTAGAGCACCGTGGAGGATTGACGGGCTTGGGGCGCGAATCCGACGTGGCCGGGGTAGCCGTAGGAGCCCTCCACGAAGTTGCCGGAGAACCCCGGGACCGACCCGACGTACATCCACACGTGCGTCAGGCCCCCGCCGTTGCTGATCCCGATGTCCCCGGGGCGCAGTTGCGACAGGCTCAGGGATGAGGCGGAGCCGAGGGGCTGCCAGTGCGCGGCCATCCACGCCTCCTGGACCGGGACGAACCCCGCGCCCTGGGCGAGTACGCCGTTGTTGTTGTAGGTGGGGTCGACCGCGGTCGTCGCGATGAGGGACACCGTCGCCGAGCAGTGGTCACCCTCCGGGCGCCCGACCGGGACCTCGCCGGGTTGGTGGGCGTAGAAGTGCCCGGACGTGCGTGCGGCGTTGACCGCGGTGGTGTACTGCGGCATCTGGGCGAGGTGGTCTTGGCCCTGGTTGGTGTGCCATGCGTACGCCAGCACCGTCTGCGCCAGTGACGCCCCAGCGGCCAGTCCCCCACCGGGCAGGGTGAACTGGGCCAGGAACTTGCGAATGTTCGCGACGTAGGCCGGGGTCTGCCCGTTCTGTGGGACACCCCCGGCGCCTTGGACCGCGCCGAGGCCGGCGTTGTACGCCGCCCACGCCAAATCGTTCGGATCACCCTTGACCGCGCCCGCTTTGAGCAGCGAGCTGACCTGGCCGTACAGGGCGCACATGAAGTGCGCCTGCGCCGGGATCGCGTCCCCGGGGTCCAGGGGTGAGTTGGTGCCGTTGTGGTTGTAGTCCTGACCCCACGTCTTCCACGTACCGGGCATGAACTGCGCGATCCCCTGCGCCCCCACCGCGCTGGTCGCGTTGACGTTGAAGTTGGACTCCGCTTTCAGCTGGGCGGCAATGTCGGGTGCGGTGATGCCCGGGCACACCGTCCCGGCGGCCTGAATCAGCGGGACCAGATCCGCGGGGATCCCAGCCGGGTTTAACCCGCCGCCGCCGCTGCCTCCACTCGGCGTCGGTGAGGCACCGGACACGGCGACCACGACCATCACCGGGATCGCGGCCACCCCCAGCACCGCGCCGCCGATGCCCTTACCGCCCACGGTTACTTCCCACCCGCACTGCTAGAGCCCTTTGCGGCAGGCTTCTTCGTTGCCTTCGGCTTCGAGGTGGGCGATGGCTTCTTGGCCGGCGTGGGCGGTGCCGTCGTGGCAGGCACGCTGGAGGGGGTGCTCGTTGCCGAGGGTGTCGATGCCGCGGTGCTGGGCAGTAGGTACAGGCGGGCCGTGTCGTCGGCCGAACCGATGACCAACGCCGAGGTGCCCACGGTCCCAGCCGGGATGACCGGGTCACTCGCGCCGGTGGCCCCATTGGTGTTGTTCAGCGTCGACGTGGTGCCGGTGCTGGCCCCGCCCAGCGGGGTGCCCGTCACCGAGGCGGCGACGGTCTGCTGGTCAGCGTTGGTGCACCAGATGACCTGATCCCCCGCCTGCCGGGCGGTCCACCCCGCTGGCAGCTGGTGCAGACCCCCGGTGCGCAGATCAACCACCGAGGAACCAAGCACCCCAAGTGTGCCCGAGGGTGAGACCAGTAGCGGTGAGGCCGCGTTCTGGGTGTTGATCGACCCCGTGGTCCACCTGGCACGCAACCCGTCCAGCGCGGTCGCGCGCAGGAGCACCGCCCCGGTCGTGGTGGCCTTGGCCGGGGTCCACTGCTGAACCAGCGTGGTGTCGGTGACCGCAACGGTCGTGCCGCCGGTCCATCCCTTCGGGGCCGACAGCGCGGTCGGGTTGCCCGCCACGGTGGGCGAGCTGACCTTCCACGCATGCCCCCCGCTGTCGGTGGCCAGCAACGTGTCCTTGGGCAGGATCGCCACCGCGCGCCCGCCAGGGGGCAGCGCACGCGTCACTAGCTTGCCGCCCAAACCCACGATCGAGACCGTGGTCTGTGACCGGGGAATGATCGGCCCCGCCGGCGTCAACACCACCGCGGTATCGATGCCTGCCGTGGGCACCGGCCACTCCCCCAGCCGCTGCCCGGTCATCGACCAGGCGCTCACTTCTGTGTCGGTGGCCACCATCACCACCGGAACACCCGCGACGCGGCCCAGAGTCGGGCCGGTCGTGATCGAGGATCCCGCAAGGTCCTTACTCCACACAGGGGCGCCGGTGCGTGCGCTCAACGCGCTCAACGCCATCTCGCCGCTGCCGTGAGTCGTGACGGCGTAGATCGACGAGCCGTTGACCGCGACCGGTGAGGCTGTCTGCTGAGTGGCATCGACCGCAGCCACGGCCGCGGATGACCAGAAGGCCTGCGGTGACCAGCCCACCGGGGCGGCCACTGGCAGTTCCGTCGGCGTCGCTGACGGCGTGACTGTTCGGGTAACCGCAGGATGCGGAGCCGGTCCGGAACCGTGGTGCGCGACCGCGATGCCGCCGATCCCGCCTCCAACCAGCAGAACCGCAGTGCCCAGCACCGCCACGCGTGCCCCAGTTCGTTTCTGACCGCTGCGCTGGGTGCTGCCCGCCGCCTCGGCTGAGTCCCACGAATCCGTCATTGGCCACACCCGCCCGTCGGCATCGACGACCATTGGCCAGGTATTGCCTGCCTCGTCTTCTGCGATTGCGCGGATTGCCTGGATGGAACCCTCCCGGGCAGCCGCGCGAGCAGCGACCACCTGCACCCCTGCCTCTTGCGGCGTCATTCCTGGCGGCACGGCCACCGGTTCTCCGTCTACCGTCACGTGGCCGCGAATAAGAGCCATTCGCACCTCGGGGAACACCTGCACCGCGGCTGGGTCGAATGGGTCGTCAGCCATAAGCAACAGCCCCCCGACCCTGACGGGCGATCAGACCGGCCGATGACGGGGAGGAAACCGCCGGTCCAATCGAGCCCGCCAGGGCGTTCAACAGCGCATCCGCGTGCTCAATCCGCAGGATGTGCGCAGACCACTTCTCTAGAGACGCAGCATGCAGCTCGGGCTTCTGCAGGCAGCTCGCGTCCTGCTCAGCCGCTACGGCGCAATGGGCTGCCTTGTCTCTGAAAGCTTTCAACGCCGACATCAAATCCGCGAGATGACCTGGCCCGCGCAACGTCACCGAGGTGCGCGACGCACGCATCTGCACCAAGCCCGGCACCGCCTTGGCGATCACGTCGCCCATCACCGAAGGGTGTGATCCCTCCGGCAGTGGCATTCGAACGTTGAACGTCACTTCGGTGCCTCCAGTGCTCGGCGGGCAACCGGCAAGAAGCTGCACGGCTGCTAGTCAGCACGCTAGCATCTAAAGATGAGTTCTGCATCTATGGATGAGATAGGCCGAACCTGTCTACGCCTACGGACAGCAAGATGGTTGGGTAGGGCGGTGGCCCAGACCTCGGTGAGCGAGAAGGTGGACTTTCTCTTCAAAAACGTTCCCGCAGTCACCGGCGACCCCGCTTCTCCGGCTGCGGCCGTCGCTTGGATCGCCGAACAAGACGGCCCCACCTACAGCTCAGGCCATCTTCGAAACGTTCGCAGCGGACACCGGTCGGGAGCGCCCTCGTTCGAGCTGCTCAGCTGGTTAGCCCGCTACTTCGCCATCCCTATCGAATTTTTCAGTGACAACGACGTCGAGTTAGCCATCCGCACCGACATTGCCCGCCTGCAAACTGAAGCCGTGGCTCTTCGATCGGAGCTCGCCACCAAGGTCTTCTCCATGACTCCCGAACAGCTCGCTGAGCTACGCGCTCATCTGGACGACCATTGACTCGACCAGGTCTCGAAGACCACGCTGCAAGACACCTTCGGCCTGACGACCACTCAACACCGCGCACGGGATGCGCTCTGCCGCCTCATGCACCATCTGCGACACTTCGGCCACCACTGAGGACTGGGCCGGCTGGGTGTGCTGCGACATCTTGTGCTCCTCCCCGGAGTTTCCTTAGGTTCCATATGACCACGGGACAGGGCCTCACGAAATGCCGCAGCAGTAAGTTTTGAGTAAAGACGTGTATTCTGAGAGAATTGTCCATGGCTGAACCGGTACAGATCCCCTCGTTCGCGGAACGTTTGGTCATGGCCCTGGAGGCGGCGGGGATGTCGATCCCCGATCTGCAGCGGCAGATGCGTCTGCTGGGCGTCGAGCGAACCCCGGGATATCTCTACAACTTGTGCACCGGAGCACGATCAAACCCCACGTTTGAAACGATCGCCGCATGCATCCACGCGACCAACGCCGACCCCCGATGGTTCTTCGTTGAGACCCTCGACCCCGGATTCTCTCCCGCAGACGTGCTCTGGGGCACCCTGGCAAGTGAGCTGGAAGGGCCGCCCCGTCGCTGAGCGCCTTCTAGGCGGTCGTAGTGGCGACTCCGGCCTGCCGCACCTGGTCGGAGCTAAGAGCGACGGCGCACGTCGCCAGCGACAGCAACCCCAGCACCACGATCCCTGCGGAGATCGAGCCGGCGGCCGCCGCGCCGGCCACGATCAGGTACCCCAGCGGTTCAAGCTGCAGTCCGAGTAGCAACGGCGCCAGCATCCTGCCGGTGACCTCTCCGTCGTTGCTGAGGTCTTTTGCGCGTACCCGGGCATACCCGGTCAGGTACGGGCCCATGGGTCCTGTGGTGATGCCGATCAGTGTCACCGCTATGGCGTAGACCGGCGCCGAGCTGGTCAGTCCTGCGACCAGCGCGGCGATCGCGGCGATGCTGGCGCCGATGAGTGCCGTTCGCACGTGATGCCGGGCTTGGTCCTTACGATGGATGGCCCACAGTGTCCCGATCAAGATGCCGGCGATGAAGCCGCCGAACGACACCCCGTACCAAGCCGCGGCCCAGTGATAGTGCCTTGCCAGCAGCGCTGCCCCCACTGTCACCGCTCCACCGCCGGTCATTGAGGTCACGGCCTGAACCGGGTACGTGCGTATCAGGACCGGCTGTGCTCGCACGAGACGCATTCCGGCGCGCACATCACCCAGGATTCCCTCGGTATCAACCCTCTCCTGGGGAAATCCGACCAACCTGGACGTGCGGCCGTAAAGGACCGCCGCGGCGATAAGCAGGAGGACGAACACCACAGCCGATGTCGTGAGGCCGCCGGCGGTACCCAGCACGACGCCACCAGTCACCGCCCCCAACGTCTGTGCGATCCGACCAATGAGGCGATCGGCATCGACCGCGTCGCTGGACAGCTCCGTGGTAGGCAGAAAGTAGTTCGGATAGGCCTCCACCGCTGGCTCGTGGTAGCCCTCCATGCCGTCCCAGACGACAGCAACCGCGGTGAGCACCCATAACAGCGTGGTGCGTCCACTGAACGGGGTTGCCACCGCCCAGACGACGGCGACAGCGATCCTCAAAGCGCTAGTGACCAGCAGTACGCGGCCAGCGCCGAATGCGTCGCTGGCCGCACCGCCAAAGACCAGCAGCAGGATGGCGGGGAGGGTGCCCAGCGTCATGATTGCGGCGTACACCCAGTGGTTGGCGCTGCTGGCGACCCAGGCCACCACGGCCAACCACAGCGTGCCGGCGAAACGGTCTACACCCACAGCGGCGCCGAACCGGCGATACCCCTGGTTTGCGAAAACCCTTCTGACCGGCGCGGGGATCACCTGGCGCAGCTGGGACCCCCTTGAGACGAACGTGCTCACTTCTCCCCCGTCAACAGCACTGCGTTCGCGGCTGCGTAAACCGACCGCACCCCCTCCATGTCGGCAGGGTGTTCCTTGGCTCGAGCGAGCCACTTCATCATGACCTGGTAGATCTCTTCCGACATCGCGTCCAGTTCGCCGGCCGTCAGTCGCGCCACGATCTCAAACGACAGGGCGGCCTGCGTCCACTCCTCCGGGTCGCGATCACGTCGGCGCAACCACTCCCGCAGGATGGTTTGCTGGTTGATGACGAACGCTTCTAACCACTGCTGAAGAGCCCGCTGCTGATCGCCGGTGTGCAGCACATCAGTCAACCTCAAGCCGCCCGGGACGACCTGCCACCACCGCCAGCGATCCTGCTTCTCCCCTACTGACGACATCGCGAAGCCAGCCTTGCGCAGGTTCTGCAGATGCTTCAGAACACTGGCCTCGGACAACCCTGCTGGGCCCATGACATCCCTCGCGTGAGCAGGACCAGCTCCCAGCAGGAAAACCCACACCCGCCAACAGAACGGGTTGGTCACTACTGCCAGCACCTCGGGGGTCGGGTCCGGCGTACGCCGCGCGAGATCCCCCTCATCCCACTCGATCACGGCGCAACCCTACTGGGGCGGATGGGCGGAAAACCGGCGCAGAACCCCTCTAACCAGCGCCCTGACGCGAGTAGTCTGCGAATGTCGGATTTCCAAGGAGGAACGTCATGCATTGCAGCGGGCGAGTCGGTAACGGCGGCTGAAACAGCCCCCACACCAGACATCAGCGGGAGCAGGGCCACCAGATGGTGCCCTGCTCTCGCCACGACTAGCCCCGGACGACACGCCGAGGGCACTGGTTCCCCACCGCCAGCGACCACTGCGTGCCATAGTTCGACAATGGACCACCGGACATGGCGCAGCCATGAGCGATCGGCAGAGATCCGCACTCGGATGACCCCGGACGAGAAGGCTGAAATTGAAGCCTCCGCTCGCGCAGCTGGCGTCACTGTGCAGGACTACGTCTGGGCCAAAGCCCTCGGCCGTCCATACCCGCCGCGCCGTCGCGCTGGCACTACTCGACAGGCACAGGAGTTGCCACTGACCGGATCCTGATCAGGGCAGTGCCCTGACACGACAAAGGCCGCCGTTACAGCGGCGGCCTGTCGTCTAGCACTTAAGTTCTGCGCCGGTTACCAGCCGGCTACGAATCCGCACCATCAGGAGAGGTGGCTTCGTGCTGCCCACAATACCTCAGCTTCATGCTGCCGAAAAGTCTTTCAACCAACGTGTCTCCGCTGGCGCGCAAGTGGAGGTCCCAAGCCTGCCCGCGGCCCGCCGGTCCACTCAGCTGCGCCTTGCACAGCGCGCTAGTCGACGTCGGGCGCCGTGGGGAACGGGGGTCGGCCCGGGACAACCCCCGCGGAGGGTGCGGCGTGCGCTTCCACGGTGGTCATGCCGGCGCACGTACGTCACATTGATTCGCAGCGTGGCCCGCTCCCCCGAATGTGTCGCGGTCTGTAAGCGGCGCGACATCGCCGTCGCGACCTGGATCGCCACGATGACCGCCGCCGCAATCAAGGCCGACACCAGCACCGGGATGTGCTGGGCCCCGTATGAGGCCGTCGGGGCCATGGTTAATCGCGAGAACAAGGCCGTCCAGCGGGCCATGAACGTCGCCCGAGACCTCGGACTGGCGCTAGAGGTCTACCGCGCACGTCAACTCGGACGCGAAGAGCGCCTCCAGCTGCACCGTGACTCTGGTGGCGCAGGGCACTCCCAACGAGGACTGACCTCAGGGTGGCAGCTGGCTGCAATTCCCCCCGCGACCGCCGCGAGGTTTTCCACACCTCGCTCCGGTCGCTTCACTATGTGGTCACGCTTCGACCACCTTCCCCCTTGGGGGGGCTTTTCCCCTACATCTCACATCGGAACACATCACCTATGCACCCTGACGGGCACAACGGAGACCGCTTCGCGGCCCCTGCCTCAACGAAAACGGGTCCGAGCCGACCCGCGGACCCGCTCGTTGGCGGCTGAGTTGGCCCGCATCGTGCCCTGGCTGGCACGTGAGAGCCCCGGACGCCTCTGGCCATGCTTGAACAGGTTCGCCACTGCCTCACCGGCGTGGAGCGCCGCAGACGTGCTCGGCGCACTACGCGACGCAGCAACCCGGAACGGACGGGAACTGGCCCAGCTGGACACCGCCATGATCCGCACACGGCCGGCGATCCTGCTGGCCGGCCTGCTTCGACACCTCGACCCCGTGCAGGACTACCCCGGTCTCGCGTTCGACGGCGACCAAGTCCTGACTGACCAGCTATGCCACGTTTGCCACACCCGATCCGGGCGCGCCCGTGATCTGCCGATCACGCCAGTCGTCTGTGACCGGTGCTGGGCTGCTAGCGAGGAGCCGACGTGCACCAACCCAGATTGCCAAGACGGGTGGATCCACGTCGTCGGCGAGCATGACGACCTGGTCGCCGCGCGTCCCTGCCCCCACCTGCGGTGGCACCGCCAACAGCAAGAACGACGAGACGGCGCCTGGAACGCGGTCTCATTTGGTATCGACGTCGAGGAACCCCCGTTCTGAACCGTCCATCCTGGGCTCTAGCCAGCACCCGATCACCGTGGTTACCGTGCAGATCAATTGACCAGCCGGTCTACGAGCACCTAGGTCAGGGAGGACCCCAATGCAGCGACACACCGGAACCGGACGCATCACCGACGACACCCGAGGCACCGGCGGCTTCAGCCGCGGGGGCAGCGGCATCGACTCAACCCGCATCGGCGGAGGCCGCAACAGCGACTGACCCCCTTCATCAACTCAGAACGGCCGCGCCGGCACGTGCCGCTGGCGCGGCCGTTCTGTGTGGTCACCAGGCGGTGGGCACCTTCGTGATCTGTCGTGGCCGCTTGTCCGTCACCCCGGGCAGATCACGACATACCCAGCAGGCGACCGCTGGCATCATGGGCTCGTCCAGCGGCACAAACTCGTAGGCCGGGATCTCCGTCTCCCCACCACCTCCGCGCGACCTATGAACCCGATACCCGATGAGGTGACATTGGCCAAACTGCACTGACACCGGTCGCGCTCGGTGGCCCACTACTCGACATACGAAAACACCTGCGCCCCGGCCCCAAGCGATCAACGCCAGCAGCGCAACCATCATCACAGTGCACCCGACGACCTCGCCGCTTGCTGTGCTCATCCCAGCATTTTGGCACCGTGATCATCGCTCGGGGCGACTGATGCGCGCGGAGGCTCGTCACGGCTAGCGATGGTTCAGCCACCCTCGCTACCGCTTTAACAGGTCAGCACCCTCACCAGCACCGGCCTACATCGCTAGCGTGGTCCAAAGGCAGCACCGGTCGAGCAGGCCCCCCTTTCTCCCGGTGCTGCCGTAAACGCTAGCAGCTAACTGGTACAAACAGTGAGCTGCCGGCTGTTAGATGAAGGGTTTCTCGCCTTCTCCGCTGGTCGAACGGTGGTGGAGTCGGCTCAGTTCGACCATCATGCAGTCGGTGTGGACCGGTGCAGTCCCGGCATCCGGCGCAAGTGGGGTGTCGCAGAACGATTGTGCGTGCCCGTTGATGGTGAGCACACCGTGCAGGAGGCCGTCGGTGCCGAGATGGAAGTAGCGGTCCGTGGTGGTTGTCATGCGTAGTCCTTCCGGTTCATGGTGAGCGGCTCACTGTTACCCAGTGTGAGTGTCTAGCGGTTAGGCACGAGCGCGTCGGCCGGGGCGTAAAGCTGCGACGACGGGAAGCTCGGTCCGTCCGGTGCGGTCCTGGTAGCTGCCCTGGGCGCGGGCGATCGCGACCCGGACGGCAGTGACCGCAAAGTCGCTATTGGACCGCTGCACCGTTAGCTCGGCGAAGTCGGCCGCTATGGCCGCGTCCAGGTCGTCCACGGAGGCCTGGGGGATGAAGTACTGCCTGGAGAGTCCTCGACCGGGTTCAGCAGCTACGGCCCCTTGAATGGCTCGGACACGGTCTTGCACACTCATGCGGGCCACCGTGCTGATCGCGGCTGCGATCCACTCTCGGAACGTCGCCGGAGTGGCCGGGTCGATCTCTTGCTCGGCGGTGAACGCGCCGCGGGCCAGTTCCAAGGTGCCCGGCTTCCACCACATGTTGAACTCCACGAAACCCGGTGGCGGTTCGTTTTTGCGGCGCGTCCTGGCGGCGGCGGGTCGTGCGGGCTGCTCCCCCACTGGCGCAGCTGCAGGTTCCTTCTTCGCTGACGTGGGGGCCGGCTGCGTCTCACGTGGCGAGGGCAACTGTTCGGGTGCTGCCACGGCGGCAGCGGGCGTGGGGTCGGCGTAGTGGCCCTGGGCCAGCACGGAGCGGCGGGGCTCGCGTTTGGTCGGCATGGTCAGTTCTCCTTGATCAGCTGCTGCAGCAAGTTCAGGTAGATGTCGGCCAGGGCGTAGCCGCCAGGCCATTCCTCGAGGCGGGCGCCGCTCTCGGCACAGTCCTGGATCTCTACGCGGAACGGGACCGAAGGGCTGAGCACCCGTAGCCCCGATCCGCGGACCTCTGCTTCTCGGTCGCGGCTGGTGCGCGTGCGACGCACCTGGTTGATGATGACTCCACCGAGCTGCAGGTCCTGGTTGTAGTGCTCTCGGACTGACTCCACGGTGACCATCAGCTCCGCGAGCCCGTCCAAGCTCAGCTCCGCCGGTGCACAAGGCGGGACCACGGCATCCGCGGCGACTAGCGCGTTGATGGTTAGCAGGCTGACGTCTGGTGGGCCGTCGATGAGGGTCAGGTCGTAGTCGTCGCGGATCGGCTCTAGCAGGCGCCGTAGCCGGGCCTCACGTCCCGTGGTGGCCATCACCAGCTCGTTGCGGGCGCGGCTGAGTGGTGTCTTCACCGCCGGCGCCAGTGTCAGGCCGTTCCAGCGGCCCTCGATCAAGACGTCGTCCAGGGTCACGTCGCCGGCCTGCTCACTGAGTGCGTCGGCCACCGACAGCTGGTCGGGGGCCGGGGACTCCCCCGCCACCCACTTTGTCAGGTTGGCTTGCGGATCCAGGTCGATGCACAGCACCTTGGCTCCGGTGCGTACCGCGGCGGCGGCAAGGTGGTACGTCGAGGTCGTTTTGCCGACCCCGCCTTTCTCCTGGCAGATCGCGATCACCCTGCCCATGACACCCTCCCTACTAAAACGCTAGCGACTCACCCACAATGTAGCGAGCCGCTAGCGTTTAAACAAGCACCGGCCCTCTTCGCTACGCTCGGGGGTCGGCGCAACTCTCCTGAGGTGTGGTTGCTGAAGGGTGAGCGCGCCGAGCCCCTCTGGGGCAGGCCGGTCTTCACACTTGCCCGCCCCAGAGGGCGCCTCTCTTTTCGCGGCAAGACGAAAATTCCGCTAGCGGCACACGCAAATGGCGATGCAAGGTCTAGCGGTTTAAGCTTCAAACCGCTAGACTCTAACTACCAACCACACCGCAGGAGGAACCCATGACGCACCACGAACCGTCCCCGTTCGGGACCGGCGGCATCATCCACGCCTACACCCGCGAGCAGGCCTTGGCCGACGGCGTCCTCATCGAACTAGACCCTGAGTTGACCCGGGAAGCAGGCATCGCTGCCCCGGTCGACCTCACGACGGCGGCCCACGCTGCGGTGGTGGCCTGGGGCGAAACGCAGGAAGAGGCCAAGTCCGAAGGGACCGGACAAGACGAGACCGGGCGGGCGTGGGACGTGTTGACCATGCTGCGCCTGGCCGCACCCGCTCTCCATCGCCGCGCTCTGGCCGGCGACAGGGCCGCCCGGGTGCCCTTCTCGGTGCTCGTTGTGCCGCCGACTGGGGCCGGAGTGCACCCGCGCATGGTGTGCCTGCACGCCGTGCTCGGTGGCGATGATCTGGGCAGGCCCCTCATCACGGTGATGCTTCCGACCGAGGACTAGCACCATCCGCACATGCGGGCCGTGGCCAAGACGGCGCGGCCCGCGAAACCGCCAGCTGCTCGCGGCCGCTAACCGCCAGTCCACCACCGGATGCCCGGCAGCACCTGCGCTGACGCGCAGAACGGACAGCCCTACGGGCTGGCGTCATAACCGTCGGGGTCGGCGACGTCGTCCAGGACGCACCCGCCCTCGGTCCGCCAGGGCGTCCCACGACGGGTGCGTCCTTCCCGCCGGCTCCGTCCCCGCCGCGCAGGTGGCGCCCGTAGGCGGGCGCGCTGAGGCTGGCGGCCAACAGTGGCGAATGCGGCGGGGGACAAACAGCCAGGAGGAGGGGAGGGGCGGCCTCGAATCGGCTACTCCGCTCGGCTCAAATTGGCGTCTCATCAAGCAAGATAAACCGCTAGACACCTACTGCGACGAGCCCAAAACCGCTAGACTCTAACTATCAACCACACCGCAGGAGGAAGCATGACGAACAACCAGAACATCATCGCTGTGAGTACGCCCGTCGTAGAGCGAGTGAACCCGCGCGAGGTCGTGATTGGGGACAACATCCGCACCGACGCGCACCCCTCGGAGCCGTTCATCGAATCCGTGCGCGCTAACGGCGTCCTGATCCCGGTATCGGCTTACCGCGACAGCGAGGGCACCGTCATCGTCGTAGACGGTCAGATGCGCACCCTGGCCGCGATCGCGGCCGAGCTGGCCGACATGCCCGCCCTGATCGGTGGTTCCCGAGACGAGACCGGGCGCATCATCGAGCAGTGGGTCGCCAATGAGACCCGGGTGGCGATGAGTGAGGGGGACCGGTTCGAGGCCGTGCAGCAGATGAGCCTGCTCGGCGTCCCGGCCACCGAAATCTCCCGACGCATGGGCGTAACCAAGGAGCACGTCGCACAGGTCAAGAAGGCCGCCAAGGTCGGGGTGACCCGCGAGAGCGTCAACGAGCAGGACGCCTACGACCTGGCCGACCTGGCGATCCTCGTGCAGTTCCAGGACGACCCGGAGGCGACCGCGTTCCTGACGCAGTACCGCACCACCGGGGCGGGCCTGGCGCGGCGCGTGGAGGCATGGCAGGAGAAGCAGGCCGATGACGCGCTGCTGGACCAGGCGCGCGGCGAGTGGGAGGCCAAGGGCGCAACCTTCACCCGCGCCGACTACGGCGACCGGCGACCCCAGCCGGGGGAGTTGACCTACCGCAACGGCAACCCGCTGCCCAGCAACCCCGAGCAGCTGGTCACGATGCCCGGCGTCGAATTCGACCTGCGGGTCGATGCCCGCAGAGTCAAGGGCGAGGACGGCACCTACAGCACCCAGAAGTACGTGCGGGTGCTGCCCGTGGTCAGTGACGCCGCTAAGAACGGCTACATGCGGCGCGTCACCACCGAGGAGGGCACCCTGCTCGATGCCGAGCAGGCCAAGGCCAAACGCCGCGAGCTGCGAGAGCAGCGCACCGCATGGGCCGAGGCCGAGAACGCCCGCCGTACCTATATCGGTCAGCTAGCCGCCGCCAAGATGGCCCCGAAAGGCCACGAGGCAATCCTCGCCACCGCGACCACCCGCCTGCACTGGCGGCACCTAGGAGAGGTGGCCAGCAAATTCCCCGGCGTCGACGGGTACAAGCTCGGCCAGGAGGGGGCAGGTCGTCGGACCACGGCAGCCCGGAGGCTGGCGGTCGCCACGGTGATGGCCCTCATGCAATGGGAGTCCAGCACCGGCCTGCACACGATGGAGCGGCCCGGAGACACCGACAAAGCCATGATGCGAGCCCTGATCGGGACTGGATACGAGGCCAGCGCGGTCGAGCGCGCGATCCTCTAGCCCCACCGCAATCGGACGCCCCGACCCCGCACAACGGGCCGGGGCGTTATGCATTAGAACCGTCTCACCAGGCAAGATAAAACAGCTAGACACCTACTGATAAGGGTTAAACAGCTAGACTCTAACTATCAACCACACCGCAGGAGGACTACTCATGGAACCGCTTCGCACATCACTAGCCCAGCTCATCGCCGTGATTCCCCGTCAGCTCGGTTATCTGCCGACCGACCGCATCGCGGTCGTCGCACTCGACGCGCAGTCCCAACTCCTGGCGACCTGCTCCGCAGACGCCACCGGAGAGGACGCGGCCCACCTGTTCGCAGCCCAGGCGCACGCGCCGCTGGTCGCCCAGGGCGCGGCCAGCTACATCGTCGTAGCGTTCGAGGACGCCGCCTCTCTACGCCACGAGCTGGCGACCGTGGCCGCTGACCTGAGCACCGATCAGACCACCGTGGTGGCAGCGCTGCGGGTGGCCGGGGGAGTGATCCACCACCAAGACGGCTCTACCGAAAACATCCCCGAGCTGCCCGAAGCGTTGACCTCGATGGGAGCCCAGCCCACCGGCGACCGCGAAGCAACGCGGCTGAGCTGGCTCAGCATTGGCGGACTAGCCGCCGCCGATCACGGACTGGACCCGATCGCCGCGTGGTGTGCGATCTTGAACCAAGAGGCCACACCGGAGCAGATCGAGCAGGCCGCGCACGCCGCCACCGACGTCACGCTGCGCGACGCAATCATCTTCGCGCTGACACCCGAGGCCGCCCGACGCACGGACGACCACCCAGCGCAGCGCATCCTCGACACCGCCCGCAGCACCCCCGACATCGTGGAAGCACTGCGGGCCGCCGTCTCCTACCTCGATGACGGCCCCGACGCCGTCCCCATGCTGACCGTGGTGCTCATCGCGGTCTGGACGCGCGGCAGCGTCGGTCACATCTACCTGGCCGACCGGCTCATCGCCCTCGATGCAGCGCGGACTCACCGACTCGCGTCGTTGGTGTTGACCGCGATCGCCCACGGGGCCAACCCCGCCCGGCTGCGCAACCACCTCTGACAGGCAGTGCGGGGCCTGCCGCCCAACGGCAGGCCCTGCCCCGGCCACCGCGCACGAGCGGGACGGACAGCCCTACGGGCCGGCACAACGTCGCCGGGTGCGCCAGCACCGTCCAGGTGCGCCCCGACCTGACGGTCCGCTAGCGCGTCCCGCAGGTCGGGGCGCACCCTCCCGCCGCTGACACACCCGGCGGGGAGTCCGCTTCCACAGATGGCTGGCTATACGGGCCCCGGCACCCACTCGTGCCTCAGGACATCACCTAAGACCGGTAGGTCCGCACGTCACACCTGGACCGGGCTCGGTGGGGACGGACCGGGGGTCGCCGGATTTAAACCGCGAGACACGTACCTAATCCCGCTCCAAAAACAGCTAGACTCTAACCAGCACGATCCAAAGACACGTCTCGGCGGCGACCGCCGTGGTTGACAGTCCCGCCGAGACGACAAGCACTGGACCACAAATGTCCGACCTTGCCAGCAAGATGGCCTGACGGGTGCGTGAACACCCGCCAGGTCCTACCGGGGAAGGAACCCCCAGCAATGCGTGACGATACGAGGTTCGGGCGAGGCGACGCTGACCAGATCAGGCTCAGCGTTCTGGCCATCATCGCCGCGGTGTGCACCATCGTGCTGCTGTTCCAGCCCGGGTCAGATCTTGCTGTCGCCGTCGCGGTCAGCGTCGGCGTGGTCGCTGCGGCACTGGCCGTAGCCCTCATGGTTCGCCGGCAGCGCGACCCGGGGGAGCGGCCGTGATCTGCGAACCGTGCCAGGTCCCCGGCCACACCGCCGAGGACTGTGACGACGCGCACCGCACACAGCTGACATACCGGTCCTGCCCGTGCCAGCACCGACCCATCCAGCACGCCGGTCCGCAGGCCGGCGAGGGCAGCGACGTCGGGAAGCCGCGATGACCGCCAAGGCACCCGACGAAGAAGCCGCCATACAACGGGCCCGAGATCTCCTGCAGAACGACAGCCGCACCCGCACCCGCGTGCCTGGGCGCCGGCTCATCATCACCGGCGGCGCGTTGATGATCACCGGCGTCCTGGCCGGTTTGGTCTGCACGCTGATACCCGCCGCGCCGACGTGGCTCGGCGTGGGCTTCGTCCTGGGCGGCATCGTGCCCGGCCTCTTGTGCATCGTGGCCGCGCTCACGCTCGCCGCGGAGGCGCGCGGAGGTCGATGGTGATGCACGCGGCCTGGTCGGCGTGACGGTCCCGGCCACCGCCGGGCTCATCGGGTCCGGCACTGGCGGCGTGCCTCACGGACCGCAGGTGCTCCTCAACGAGGCCTGGCCCACACGACCGCGGACCATTCGCCCCGCGCCCCACCCGATCCGCGTGCAAGTCCGCCTCGCCTGGGACGACGGCTCCGAGTGGGTCGCCGGCCGCGCCGAGCGGTGGACTCAGCGCGAACGGCGCGTCTATGTAGCGCTCTGGCACCGCCGTGTCGCGCCCGTCCAAGGGGTGTGGGTCAACGCTGCCGACGTACGGCGCAATCTCAGCGTCGCCAGCGATGGCGAAGGGTCTCCCACGCCCACTTGATGGCGGCCAGGACTTCGTCGCTTGGCTCGATACCCGTTTCGTGCGCCAGGTCGAGGATGTGCAGCAAGGGCAGTAGTACGGACACCGCGGTGCCTCTCGGTCGGGCGGCCCTCAGTCGTTACTGGGGGCTCCCTCCTTCCGCGCAGATCAGCGGTGCGCGGCAGTAGCTGCCACCTACAGGCGGTCCGGGCGTTCAACGAGGACGAGCTGGGCCGGGGCCAACCACAACTCGCCGGCGCGGACGGCGAGACAGGCCTGGGCGCGTGCTCACGGCGATGGTTTTCTCACACCCACGCCTACCCCGTGACATCCAGATGGGGGAGGGGAGGGGTGACAGGGCAGCCGGGGAGACTGTTCGGGTGGAGTTCAGCGCGTCAGCGGTCGGTGCGGTGCGTGTTCCGACTGCAGTTCGGTGATGACCAGGTCTACAAAGAGCGCATCACGTTGTGGCGGGCCACGGACATGGATGCAGCGATCGAGCTGGCCGAAACCGAAGCGCTCGAGTACGCCGCCGACCTTGACGGTGAGTACACCGGGTTTGCCCAGGCGAACCAGCTCTGGGATCAGACGGAGCCTGGCGCCGAGGTCTTCTCGTTCATGCGGTCCAGTCGGCTGGACATCGAGGACTACCTGGACCACTTCTTCGACACCGGTACCGGACGGCAGCAGGGGTGGCCAAGCATCGACTGTCAGTTATTGGTTGTTTACTAGACGTAACTTGAGTAGCCGCCAGGGGCTTGAGCGTGCCAGGCCACAGTCCCGGTGAGCGAAGGTTTGATCCCCGCGAACCTGGCCGCAGAGCTGCCCAGCTCGGCACGGTGATCCAACCTAAAAGCATGTTGCAAGGTCCTCGGCACCCCAGAAGGCTGCTATTCGGCCCTCACCCCATCGCGGTACTCCACGACATCGGTGCTGGATGGCGAGGTCGTCTCGGGTCCCTAACGGACACGCGTGGCTAGACTCAGCGGTGCTCATCCGCTGTCTGTTCTAGGGAGAATTCTTTGCTGGACCGGCTCGAACTGACCTGGCCTGGTAAAGACAAGTTTCTCCTCGCCCCCCGTGACGAGACCGGGAAGCCGGTGTGGGTTGGTCGTGACCATCCAGCTGCGTCTGAGGTTCGACTCGTGAGCTTCTCCGAGGTAGTCGGGCAGGTCGGCGACGATCCGCATGCTGACAACCTCCTTTTCACCGGCGACTCCCTGGACGTGCTGCGCATTCTGTGTGAGGTCCCGGAGTATCGGGCGCTGTACCGCGGCAAGGTCAAACTCATCTACATAGACCCACCATTCAACACAGGGCAGACGTTCGAACACTACGACGACTGGATGGAGCATTCCACCTGGCTGTCATTCATGCGTGAGCGTCTTCTATTGATCCGCGAACTGCTCAGTTCAGAGGGGTCCGTGTGGGTACATCTTGACGATGTCGAGGTGCACCGCATGCGGTGTGTCCTCGATGAAGTTTTTGGAGCCGGAAATTTCATTGAGGATCTCGCGGTGGAGCTGAACCCGAAGGGGCGACAGCTCGGTCGTTGGTTCGCTGGCAGCTTGGATCGGATCCTGGTCTATGCCAAGGATGCACGAGTAGCATCTTTGGTCGCAGCGAGCACGGAGGAGGTCAGCGACTCAGATTTTCCGTTGTCTGATGATCGCGGTGCCTACCGGCTGCTGCCTCTCCGCAACACCAACAAGAAGTTCAATCCCGTAACGCGCCCGAACTTGGCCTACCCGTTGCAGGTGCATCCGCAAACACTTGAGGTGCGGACGGAACAGTTCGAAGGGTCGGTCGCAGTCTTGCCGGTATTCGGAGACCTCACCCGAGCCGTATGGCGGTGGGGCAAGCCGAAAACGACCAACCAGCATCAGGAACTGATTGGGCGGTGGGTTAACGGTAGGTCTGGGCGCCGACTTGATGTCTTTCAAAAGGACTACAACGAGAGCGGCAGGACGAAGAAGTACCGGGATTTTTGGGCCAGCTCTGAGGTTGGCTCCTCTGATCGGGGCAAGGCAGAGATCAAGAAAATTCTGCCGGGTTCAGTCTTCGATACACCTAAACCTGAGAGCCTCATGGCCCGGATCGTTGGTATTGCAACTGTGCCGGGTGATGTCGTGGTTGATTGCTTCGCTGGGTCGGGCACGACGGCCGCGGTGGCTCAGAAGATGGGCCGACGGTGGGTGTCAGCCGAGATCTCACCGTCGACTGTCGAGGAGTTCACACTGCCCCGCCTGATCAAGGTGATCGAGGGTCACGACGAAGGTGGTGTTACGGCCTCTACGGGATGGCAGGGCGGGGGCGGCTTCCGTCATGTCACGGTGGGGCCCTCGATGTACGACGAGACCCCTTACGGGGTGGTGCTGGCGGAGTGGGCCACGAATGGTCGGTTTGCACGGGCGGTCGCGGGGCAGTTGGGGTTTCAGTGGCAAGCGGCAGCTCCACCGCTGTGCGGTATCCGTGGCCGGATGCGTCTGGCGGTGGTCGATGGCGCTGTCGGGGTTGAGGAAGTACGGCAGATCGTGGGGTCGTTGGGGGAACGTGAACGGGTAACGATCGTGGCGAAGGCTGTGCTGCCTGTTGCCGAAGCGGAACTGGCCCGGCTGAGCGCGGGTTCGCGGATTCGGAAGGCACCACGGGACTTGTTAACCGCCGGTGCGCGGCGGATGCGCCGCCGAACTGATGCAGCACCCACCGACGCGGTGGAAGGGGCTGGGTCGTGAGCATCGATTACGACGCGGCGCTGGTCGAACAGGTCTCGTACAACCTGGACTTGCGCGAACCTAACCGTGACGCCCTGGATGCCCTGGCGAAGGTCCTTGATAGGGCAGAGCCAGGCGCAGAGTTCGTCGCAGACCTGGCCACGGGCGTAGGAAAGACCTACATTGCCGGCGGGTTACTGGATTACTTGTACGAGTCGGGTGTGCGCAACGTGCTGATCGTGACCCCAGGATCGACGATCCAACGCAAGACGATCGACAACCTGACCCCAGGTCACCGCAAGTACCTGAGGGGGATGCAGTCCCGACCAATGGTCATCACACTCGACAGTGTCGAACGGGGTGAGGTCGGTGCCGCATTGGCAGAAGCGGACCGGTTCAAAGTGTTCGTGTTCACAGTCCAGTCGTTGCTGCGCCCGAACAAGGAGGACCGACGCCGCGCATTCCAGCCGCACGAGACGCTCGGCACCGCTATCCGCACCTACCTCGAAAGTGCTGACGACCTGGTCGTGATCGCTGATGAGCATCACGTCTACTACTCCGGATCGGCCAAAAAGTTCGAGGCTGCGATCAGCGAGCTGGCACCACTGGCGACTATCGGGCTGACGGCAACTCCGCACGAGGCGTCCCGGTCGATGGTGGTGTATCGGTACCCGCTGTCCGAAGCGATCGCGGACGGTTGGGTGAAGATCCCGGTGCTGGTGACCCGACAGGACGGCATTCACGACGTACGCACCCAGCTCGCCGACGGGCTGACATTGCTAGAGGCGAAACGAGAGGGGCTGCGCGCGTACTGCGCGCAAGCAAAAGGCCGGACGTACATCGAGCCGGTCATGTTCTTGGTCGCCTCCACCATCGAGGAAGCAACGGAGTACCGCGATCTGCTGATTGGGCCAGACATGCTCGGCTCACCTGACCAGGTCTTGCTCGTCACCTCTGAGGAACCGGACGCGACGTTGGCCCAACTAGACCGGTTGGAGGACCCAGACTCAAACATCCGCGCGGTGGTATCAGTCTCGATGCTCAAAGAGGGCTGGGACGTCAAGAACATCTACGTCATTGCCTCAGTGCGGTCGATGGAATCCAGCCTGCTCACCGAGCAGATCCTCGGTCGCGGTTTGCGTCTGCCGTTCGGGCAGCGCACCGGCAGCCCGATGCTTGACACCGTGGAGGTGCTGTCCCACCGGTCGTTCGCCACCCTGCTGAAGCAGGCGAAAGCGCTACTGGAGGAAACGCTCGGTGACCGGGTGAGCGACGCGGTCGTGGTGGCCAACCCTGTGCCCGGCCGCAGGACAGCCGGCCAGCCGCTGACCGGACAGGGTGAATTACCTGCAGACTTCACCATCCCCGACTCCGGCACGGTCGACGTCCAGCTGCCTGGGCGCGCCGCGCTCGACCCACACCAGGGCGCCTTGTTCGACCTCGACGATGAGGATGGGCAGGTCACCGCCCGGCACACGGGGCTGATGGTGTCGACGTTTGATTCCCGTGTCGCTGAGGGAGCAACCGCGGCGGCAGCTCTAGAGCGCGTCCTACGGCCTCGCAGCCCGGGTGGGGTCAAGCTCCCGCTGTTCTTGCCATCGGTGGTCACCCGCTGGGAGCGGGATCCGTTCACGTTGGCTTCGATCAACCTGGACTCGGTTGAAGCGTTGGGGCAGACATTCGCCCAGGACAACGCGCCCACCCTCACTCGTAAAGCGATCGATGCCGAGCGCGACGACTCGGGCGCCGCGCATGTGGTGATTCGTGACCAGGTCGAGCAGGTTGTCGCGACGCAGACGGTCATGCCGTTCGCCACCATCGAGACTGACCTCGTTGGACGGTTGATCCGCAGCAACGCCGTCGAGGCCACGGCTAGTGAGATCAATGCCGCCGTCGCGGTGGCCAAAGCGTTCCTGGTCGGCGCCAGCGTCACCGAAGACACCCCATGGCGGGCCGAGCACGGCCGGTTAGCTACTGCCCGCTTGGTGGAGTGGATCTCAGTGAAGCAAACGTCCTCACCCGCCAGAGAGGTTCGTGATGTGCGGCCCGTGCGCTGGCCTGACCCCTCCGAGCGGCGTGAAACCCGAGTACCTGCCGACCGGCAGGTTGTGACCAGCTCCAGAGACTTCGTGCGTGGTTACCCCTATTATGGGTACGACAATTCGGTCTACGAGATCAACAGCTTCGATGCGTACTCCACCGAGTTTCGTCTCGCAGCGATCTTCGAACGGCCGGGACCGGTTAAGGCGTGGGTGCGCATTGATGAGACCGTTCCGCTGCGAATCACTTACCTCAGTGGTGCAATCCAACGGCAATACGAACCGGACTTCATCGTCATCGATGATGAGGGCACGCACTGGATTGTCGAAGGAAAACGCGATTCTGACATGACTGACCCGATCGTCATCGCCAAACGCGACGCCGCAGCAGCCTGGGTCAAAACCGTCAACCTCTCGGACGAGGTCCACGAGACCTGGGCCTACTTGCTGGCCTCCGAAGCCGTCTGCGAAGCATCGACCAGTTGGGCGGCGGTCAAAGCAGGAGCACAAGTCTTCCGGTAGGCCGCGGCCCCGCACCTTCGGTCATGATGGCCATTTCAGCGCTTATTGCACAAACTTCCCTGAACTTCCCGCATGACGAGCTGCCGGGGGGGGGAGAGAAGATTGCTTGCGCCGACCGGGTCTCGTAAGAGGACACGTAGGCCAGGTCAGCTCCCGAGTGGCCTAAATCTGCTCGAAAGTCCCCCGCCGCGGGCCACTGCGCCACCATGGGTACGTGTTTGGAGGATCCTCCGGGTAGAACTCGGAGTAAACCCGGGGCGCAAGACCGTATACGCATTCCCACGTTGTGTCCTCGAGGTCGGTGTACGTAAGTACCGGCACGGGCTGGGCGTCCAACCGAATCCGGTCGCTCTCAAACTCAAACTCAAACATGGCAACTGAACCAGGTGCGAGGGCCCCCGCCTGCACCGCGTCTCCGACCGACGGCGGGGCATTTACCAGCGTCACGCCCTCCAGCTTGGCCTCAGCTGAAAGGGCGTGAGCGATCGATGATTTGAGATGGAACATGCCGGGGACCTGACCGTCAAATGGTTCGCCGCCGCCGAAATAACCTCGAACTGCCAGGTTCAGCACAATGTTGATGATGATGTCTTCACGAAAGTTTGCGACGACCACGCGAAGGCGTTGGTCATCAGCGTTGCTGAAAAGTCCAGTATGAGGTCTGATCATCGTGACACGACGTGCTCGAAGAACTGCTGCGCGGTGTTCGGCTATAGATGCTTCTTCGCTTCGTCTCGCAGCTTCGCGGTCTGCTTCTCTTTCGCGGGTGGTCGCCTGCTGTTCTAGTTCACGAGCTCGCACCTGGTCGGCAGTCTTAACTTCGGCTTCCCGGCGCCGGTCGTTATGAACAGTGATGCTAACGGCCACGATGACGCTCATTAACGAGGCAAAGGCCGAGATGACAACGGCCACGGTGCGCAGGTCAAAGCCCCCCACTAGCGAACGAACGCCCCAGCCGGCTGCGAATGAAATACCCGTCAACGCAGCCGCGATGCCAGCAATTTTGGGTCGGGTGAGCGTCATGTAGGGATGCTCTCACCCCAGCCGCCCGTAATCTGGCTATGCAACGCCAGCTCGGTCGGCTCGTGACTCAACTGTGCATCCGCGCATGCCCTAGATGTCCACCCTGGGCAGGTTCACGCCGGGCGCATCTAGGGTCCGATCCCGGGGTGTGTGCCAGATTTGATGGGGAGGAGCGGGTGCGAAACCGCGGCTTGTCATAATTATTATTATCGGTTATCTGGTAGATGCGCCTAGATTCGCGCTAGACGCCGGCGAGACGTCCAGCCTGTCGCCAGTAGCCAAGGGCCTCCCGATTGCCGAGAAGCAGCCATTCTCAATCTAGGAGTCGGTTCTTATGTGCCTCAGCCGTTAGCCGCACGCCGGACTCGCCGAGGCGTTGGGCCTCGGTCAGTAGTAGTGCGGTGATGCGAGCTGCCCCGCTGTAGTCAAGGCCTTCTGGGGGATGGATGTTGGAAATGCAGTTTCGTCGTTCGTCGGTTAGGCCCGGCTGGGGTAGGTGCGTTAAGTAGATACCTAGGCTTGCTGGCACGGACAGGCCTGGTCGCTCCCCGATCAGCACCAGCAGCGTCTTTACGCCCATGGCCGCGCCGATTGCGTCCCCCAGTGCGACTCGTGCCTGAGTGGCGATGACCGGGGGTGCGATCGAGTAGCTCGGGCTCAGACGGGCGACCAAGGCTGTCAAGAGGCCGACACCGTGAGCATCCAGGGCCTGTGGCGATAGGCCGTCAGCGAGGACGAGTCCGATGTCCGCGCCGGTGTTTGGGACTGCGGATAGGTCAGTCGCAGATCGGCCGAGATCAGGTCGGCGGAGATACTCGCTGCGGCTGGTCGCGCGGCTGGCGACAACGGCGGGGGTGCCGATGCCCACGTCGGTCGCACGTCGGACCAGGTCTTGTAGGTCCAAAGGTAGGTGGACGGCTCCTCGGGCGGCGGCATGCGCGGCCCGGAATGCTAGTACGTGGGCGGTGGGAAGGGCATTTCCTGTCCGACCCAGGCCGATACGCGCCTGGGTTGTCCGCCGCAGCGACGCCCAGATGTCGTCGATGACTGGCTCATTCATGGCGCCTGCACCAAGGTCCGAAGCGGAGAGGAGGACGCCTCAACGGGCAGCATGCTGCCGTTGCCATCCATCATGCCTAGCCGTTGCAGCCAGGCCTCGAACTCTGGCGCCGGCCGCAGCCCTAGCACTTGACGGGCGTACATCGCGTCGTGAAATGACAGGCTCTGGTAGCCCAGCATGACGTCGTCCGCGCCAGGCACGGTGATGACGAAGGCCACCCCCGCGACGCCGAGCAGTGTCAGCAGTGTGTCCATGTCGTCCTGGTCGGCCTCGGCGTGGTTGGTGTAGCAGACATCAACGCCCATTGGCAGCCCCAGGAGCTTGCCGCAGAAATGGTCCTCGAGCCCCGCCCGAATGATCTGTTTCCCGTCATAGAGGTATTCCGGACCGATGAAGCCGACCACCGTGTTGACCAGCAGCGGGTCAAGCATTCGTGCCACGGCGTAGGCGCGGGTCTCAAGGGTCTGCTGATCGACTGGTCGGCTGTCGGTTCCGAGATGGGCACCGGCGGACAGCGCCGATCCTTGCCCTGTCTCCAGATACATAACGTTTGAACCGACCGTCCCCCGGGCCAGTGAACGTGCCGCCTGATTGGCCTCCACCAGGAGTGGGATATTCACGCCGAAACTGCGGTTAGCAGGCTCGGTTCCCGCAATTGACTGGAAGACCAAGTCGACCGGAGCGCCGGCGTCGATCAGGTCCATGGTGGTTGTGACATGCGACAGCACGCACGATTGCATGGGTATGTCATACCGCTGCCGTACGTCGTCCAGCAGCAGGAGCAGCTCGGCAACGGCACGAGCGGATTCAGTCGCCGGGTTGACGCCGATCACTGCGTCCCCGCATCCCATCAGCAGACCGTCAAGAGTGCTGGCCGCAACCCCCTGAGGATCATCGGTCGGGTGGTTGGGTTGCAACCGGGTCGCCACGCGACCGGGTAGGCCGATAGTCGTACGAAAAGCTGATGTGACCGTCACCGCTCGGGCAACTGCGATCAGATCCTGATTGCGCATGATCTTTGAGACGGCGGCGACCATTTCCGGCATCAGACCTGAAGCAAGAGAGCTGAGCGTGGACCTCGCGACAGTCGCGGAGATCGAGTTGCCGCAGTTGACACGGTCGGCCTGCTCCAGCAGCCAGTCGCGGAATCCACCCACGGTGAGGTGGGCAACGGGTGCGAACGCCGCGGCGTCCTGGCTGTCGACGATCAGACGGGTGACGGCGTCGGTCTCGTACGGAACGACCTGTTCGTTCAGAAATGTGGTGAGCGGCAGGTCGGCCAGCGTCCAAGCCGCTGCGGCACGCTCGGTATCGGATTCAGCAGAGCAGCCGGCAAGTTCGTCCCCGGACCTGCGGGGAGTTGCTTTGGCCATGAGGTCGACCAGACCGTCGAATCGATGGTTCCGGCCGGCTATCTGTTGTTGGTAGATCACTGCTGCCTCCGCGTCTCGCTGGTCCACGCGGCGCTGACCTGCCGTCGCTCATCCCCGATGTGGATCGGCGGCTGGGAAGCCCGCTTTCGGTTGCGCCGCGAGCGGGGCTGGATTGTCAGTAGGCGAGCAGGCGTTCGAGCTCTCGTTCGCCGAGGACCAGGTGCTCGCGCAAAGAGCGCTCCGCGGTGGCTAGATCGAAGTCGGCCAGCGCTGTCGTGATGTGGCGGTGCTGCTCGACCGCGGTTCGGCAGCGGTCGCGGTCCAGGGTGAACGAAAGAACACCAGTGCGCTGGTGGTGGTTCCCAAGAGAATCGTTGACCGTGGCCATGACCGTGTTGCCGGCGAGGGCGAGGATTGTTGAGTGGAACTGTCGGTCTACCGCGATTAGTGCGGGGGCGTCGGCGCCGCGTTGGTAGAGCTCGTTCTGCTCGTTGACTAGAGAAACGAGCTTGTCTCCCTGGTCGATGCGCTCCTGGCAGATCAAACGGGCCGCGTGGGTCTCCAGCAGCAGTCGCACGTCGTAGAGTTCGCGGACTTGGCGGGCGGTGATCTGGGTAATAAGTGCACCGCGACGAGGCAGCAGATCCACAAGGCGTTCCTCGTGAAGGCGCAGGAATGCCTCGTGGACTGGTGTCCGTGACAACCCCGTCGCGTTCGCGACGTCCATCTCGGTGAGCAGGGTGTCGGGCGACACCTTGAGATCCAGGATGAGTTGCTTCAAGTAGCTGTGGACGAAGGTAGTCGCATTGACGCCGTCCGGTCGACGAACGCGTGGCAGGCCGCCGTCGTCCAATCGGACCTGCTGCGCCAGTCTCATACGTCCCTCGAGTCCCGCCGGTGCACCCTGCACCGCTGGTATCCAAAGTCGAAGTCTAGGCGGTCAGTTGGAGACCACGGCGAAGCGCCGATGGCCCAAGCTGGGGTTGATCCGCCGGACTGCGGTCACCCTTGCCGGGTCGACGGGGCCGGTCGCCACCCCGGGCTGCTCGCCGGCGCACGCGACGGTGATCCCCATGGGGTCGACGATTTGGCTTTGTCCACATGAGACTGGACCGGTTTGTCCGGCGGCCGCGAGGTAAATCGTGTTTTCGATCGCCCGCGCTGCGAGCAGCGTTGTCCAGTGCGCCTCCTTGGCAGGACCTACTGCCCATGCGGCAGGCAGGACCACGAGTTGGGCGCCGCCGTCAACGACCCATCGGAACACCTCGGGGAACCGCAGGTCGTAACAAGTCAGCGCACCGACGGACAGCCCGTTAACCTCGAACACCAGCGGGTGGGTGATATCTGCGGGCTGCACGGTGTCCGATTCTCGATAGCCGAAAGCGTCGTACAAATGGATCTTGCGGTATGTGCCCACGATTTCACCGATATCGGAGACCGCGACAAGGGTGTTGCTGCACCGATGATCACCCTTGAGGACCTCGAACATGCCGACGACGACGGTGATGCCGTGACTCTTGGCGGCCTCAGCGACCGCAGAGATGAAGGGCCCGTCGATGCTCTGCCCGACTAACTGTGGGGTGGTGTGAGCTGGGTCGAAGTACATCGCAGCTTCAGGTAGCACGGCCAGCCGCGCGCCAGTCGCGGCTGCTGAAGCAATCAGGTCGGCACAGGTGCGGGTATTGGCGTCGATGTCGGTGGTGGCGGAGAACTGGCACACGGCGACGGGGAGAGACATGGTTGATCCTTCGGGTTGGACCGCCAGAGGCGGTGGATGTCTGAGCGGGTGGGAGCCGGTGCTCAGGTTGTCCTGGCGTCCAGGGAACGTTCTGGGTGAACGAACAGCCAACACAGCGTGCCGAACACACCAGCAGACGCCATGACGACTAAGGCGAGGCCCCAATTGCCGCCGATGCTCACTAGTGCCGAGGTGAAGATGGGACCAAAGGCCAGGGTCGCGTTACCGCAGAAGTTGGTGAACCCAGTGACGGTCGCCGCATGGCGGCCGCCGAGGTCTTGGCAGCCAGACCACACTTGGACCTGCACTACGCCCACCCCTCCAAGGCTGACGCACATCCAACAGATCATGATGGTGTTGTTTGGAGTGAGTGCGCCGACAGCAAGCGCGCCGGCGGCCACGAGGAAACCTGCAATAGCCAGCCACTTGCGCTGTTGCCAGCTGCGAAAGACGCGATCGTTGAGCAGCCCGGTGCCGAACACCGCGAGGATCATCGCGCCCCATGGGAGTGCGCCAACAAATCCCATGCTTTTGAACGACAGCCCGCGGGCCTGCACCAGGTAGGTCGGCAGCCACGTCGTGAAGAAGGATTGGATGAGCAGTAGGAGGCCATACTGCAGACCGATCGCCCAGAACTGTCCGGAGGTCAAGAACGCGCGTGTGCCGAGTGAGATGTGGGCAACGCCATCGGTATCGCCGTCGACTTCGGCGGCCAGCGCCGCCTCGGCCATGTTGACCGCTCTAACCTGCCGGGGGTCGTCTCGCACAACTGCAAACCACAGCAGCGAGAGCACCGCACCGAGGAGTGCAAAGGTGTGGAACGACGCCTGCCAACCCCACTGGTCAGCTACCCATACAACGATCGGGCTCCCGATGAACGAGCCAAGGTAGAGCCCTGCGAGGAGCAGTGAATTCGCGCGTGATCTTTCCCGGTGAGGAAACCATCGCTGCAGCGTCCACACAGATGCCGGCCAGTCAGCGGCCTGGCCGATGCCGAGCAGGATCCGGACTAGGACGAAGCCGAGGAAGACCCCCCCGTAGGGGGTGAGGAAAGTAAATAGCGACCACCACAGACCGGCGATAGCCAGCACAACGCGAGCGCCGTATCGGCGCACCAGGATCCCGCCAGGAACCTGGAATAGGGCGTATGCAGCGGTGAACGCCGTCAGGACAATCGACATCTGGTTCAGGCTGAACCCGTAATCTCGCTGGATTATCGGGGCGGACACTGTCATCGCGGTGCGATCGAGTGACAGTACGAACGTGATTGGCAGGATCAGCCCTCCGGCGATCCACCAACGGACCGAGGTCGGACCGGCCGCCTCCGATGCTCGCGTGACGGCGACCATCAGCGTGTTCCTGAGAACAAATCACTAGCTCCCGAGAGCTCTGAGAGGCGCATGCCGTTGGCGATCGCTTCCCGCATCGCAGGCTCAGATTCCTCCTTGGCCCGGATCTGCTGTGCGAGATCGAGCGCTTCATCGCGGTCAAGCACGACGACCCCGTCGCCGTCAGCCCACACCACGTCCCCCGGACGGATCACCGCGCCACCGATGGCCACCGGCACGTTGATTGCACCTTCTAGCCCAAGCAGCCGGGTCGTATGGGAGGTGACCCCGTTGCAGTACACGGGGAACTCATAACTGATGATCTCGTCCCGGTCGTTGACCGGGCCAGCGAACACCGCCCCGACCGCTCCACGCTGCTTAGCGGTGTAGGAGACCACGCCACCGAAACAGGACCGAGAGCTGTCACCGGAATGTTCGACGATGAAGACATCACCGGGGCGCAGATTGTCCACCGCAACATGCACTGCCGTGGAGTCCATGTGCGGAATCCGAACGGTGACCGCGCAGCCCACGAAACCAACTGGCCTCGTCAGGGGTTGGAGCCCCTTCGGGAACCCGTAGTCCCGCATGTGCCCCAGTGTGGAAGTGCACAAGGGCTCGAGGGCGGCGGCGATCCGCGGATCGAGTGGCTCTGGCATCGGCTTTTGAATGAACATCGGGTTGCTCCTCGGTGTACGTATGCGTAACGTATGCGTTGCACGATAGTGGCGCAGCTCACTCCGTTGTCAACCCTCGCGACGTTCGACGACGCGATCGGCGCCGTGGGTGTCCACTGCGCCATCCGCAAGGCGCAACGGGTGTTGTCGCAACCGGGCGCGGCGGCAGGACCCGTGTTGATGATCAGACTCGCAACTGAAAGGGAACCCACCCATGGCCGCCGAGATCTACTACGACGATGACGCCGACCTCTCCATCGTTCAGGGGCGCACCGTCGCCGTCCTGGGCTACGGAAGCCAGGGGCACGCGCATGCGCTGTCGCTACGCGACTCAGGCGTCAACGTTCGGGTTGGACTACCCGAAGGGTCGGCGAGCCGTGCCAAAGCTGAGGCGGAAGGGCTGCGGGTGGTGACGCCCTTCCAGGCAGCTGCGGAGGCAGATCTGATCATGGTCCTGGTTCCGGACCATGTGCAACGGTCGGTGTACGCGGAGTCGATCGAGCCAAATCTGCAGGACGGCAACGCACTGCTTTTCAGTCACGGCTTCAACATTCGGTTTGGCTACATCGAACCTCCGGCTGGTGTGGACGTAGCAATGGTTGCCCCCAAGGGCCCGGGCCACCTCGTGCGTCGCGAGTTCAGTAAGGGCAGGGGCGTGCCCTGCCTCGTTGCGGTAAACCAGGACCATAGTGGGGGCGCGCAGGCGCTGGCGTTGTCCTATGCCAAAGCCATAGGCGGCACGCGGGCAGGCGTCATAAAGACGACTTTCGCTGAGGAGACCGAGACCGACCTGTTCGGTGAGCAGGCCATCCTGTGTGGTGGCATCTCAGCCCTCGTGACGATGGGGTTTGAGACGCTGACCGGGGCGGGATATCAGCCGGAGATCGCGTACTTCGAGTGCCTCCACGAGGTGAAGCTCATCGTTGATCTTATGTATGAGGGTGGCATTGCCAAGCAGCGCTGGTCAGTCTCCGACACCGCCGAATACGGCGACTACACCAGCGGCCAGAAGATTGTTGACGATCACGTTCGCGCCTCGATGGGCGCCGTACTCACTGCGATCCAGGACGGTTCGTGGGCCGCAACGTTCATTGCAGACCAAGATGCTGGGGCACCTGACTTCAAGGCCAGGCGCGCTGCCGCTGAAGGACACCCCATTGAGGCCACCGGCCGCGAGCTCCGCGCGCTGATGCGTTGGGTGTCCTTCGACGACGATTACACGGGTACCGCTAGCCGGAGTTGAAGAGCCTCCGCCCAGTCCTCCAGGAACTTGTCCGAACCGCAGCACCTAGCACCTAACGAGTTGGACAACTGTCGTTCTGGGGTACACCCCAGAACGACACATCGAGGTGACCCGAAACCTGTCGTTCTGGTTGAGCGTTTCGGTTATTCCGACAGATGTGTCGGTAATGTCCCTCCCGTGAGGTTTCAGACAGTTGCCTACCTGCGGGTGTCGTCGGTCGACCAGAACGTCGACCGCCAGGTCGAGGCCGTCGGCCAGGTCGACAAGACCTTCACCGACCGGATCAGTGGCAGCAGCCGCGAGGAGCGGACCGCGCTGGCGGAGATGATCGACTACGTGCGCGAGGGCGACACCATCCGCGTGGCGGCGATGGACCGCCTCGCGCGGTCGGTCATCGACCTGTCGCAGATCGTGCAGCAGTGCACTGCCAAGGGCGTCAGTGTGGAGTTCGTGGCCGAGGGCCTGACGTTCGCCCAGGGCAAGGAGAACCCCTACGCGGAGTTCGCGCTGCACATGCTCGGGTCTGTCGCTCAGCTGGAGCGGTCGCTGATCCGTGAGCGGCAACGTCAGGGCATCGCGCTGGCCAGGACCAAGCGCACGTACCGGGGTCGTACCGCAGTGCTGACCCCTGAGCAGGTGGCCACGGCCCGGTATCAGCTCACGCAGAAGATCTCCAAGGCCCAGATCGCCCGGGATCTTGGAGTCTCACGAAGCGCGTTGTACGACGCCCTCGGGCAGCAAGGCGCGTACGCGGTGAAACCCGCGCACCGCCCGCCCATGGCCGGGGGTGCGAAAGAAGTGAAGCTACCTCTGGGTGATGACGCCACCCTCAGCTGACCGGCAACTGAACCTGCTCTAAATCCAACAGAGGAGCTTGTACTGATGACCCCACCACGCGACCGGCGGGCCTCTGCGCCGCGTACGCCGAAAGCACTGGCGCCCACCGTGTCGATCTACCAGAACCCCGACTACGTCGAGGGCATCCTCCAACAAACGTACGGGCAGCCCCTGCTGACCGAATTCGGCAATGAGATGCGCGATGAGGGCGACGAGTCGAAGGACACGACCAAGGGCGGGAAAGCGAAGACCGGGGTGACCGCGAGATTCCCTGGCTTGTTTGGGGGCGAAGCAACAGCCGAGGCCGACTACGAGAATCGGTTGGGCCAACGGCACACAACCGGCACCACCGCTACGTCGCGCGCTCACTACACCCAGCCGTACTACCTCCACGTTGTCCGCTCCGCTCTTCGGCAGGCCGGGCTGATCCAAGACGTTGCCGGCAGGACGGCGGCGGCCTCTTTGGAGCCGGGAGACTTCGTAGAGTTCTCGACGGCGTTTGAGCCTAGCCAGATCACCGCTCTGCTCGACATCGTGACGCCGGACCTGGTCGAGCAAGTGGTGCGCAGACGACAGTTCACGGCCGGGATGGCCTCCTTCGAAGGCGGAGCCCTAGAAAAGGTGCAGGAGTTCAAGCTTCGTCTCGAAGGCGACATGGACACGTGGGGAGCGATTGGACGCACTGCAGTGGAGGCAGTTCGGGCTGACTTCCGCAGCACCAAAACACGCGAGTTCTATGGACGCGTCGGCGAAGGCCCCGACGCGCTGACCTTCATCACCATGTGCGACGCGAAGCACTTCGTGGTGGAAGACGAAGACCGCATCTTGGACGGCCGGTTCACCGTGCTCGGGAAGGTCGTTAACCCAGTGACTGAAGACGAACCGATCCTGGCTCGCAACAAAGTGCTGGAGAGACTTAAGCCCGAGGCGGTCGATCGGTTGGTAGAGGCGATCAACGAGTCCGTGCGACAGCAAACGGACCGGGTCGACGCTCTCACCCAACCTGATGACGACGACCGCGACGCAGACGATGCCGATGTGCAGGTCGACGCGGACGACGCGGACGACGCCGACGTACAGCTCGACGCAGACGAGGACCAGGGCAGTGAGGCTGCACCGGCGGACGTCTTTAACTTCACCCTGGATGCTCGGGTGGCAGGTGCATCTGTTCGTGTCATACCGGTTGCTATCTACATCTGAGTGCTTCTCCGCAGTCAACCGGCCGCGGGAAAACGTCCACAGCCCCGCGCCCCTCGACGCAGAACAACCCCCACGCCGCTGTCTGGGCCAGCGTGGGGGTTGTCCGGGTCCCTCTGTGCTTAGCCCTATGAGGGTCCCTGGGTGGCCTGGGCTAGCCGTACGGCCGTCGAGCTCGCGGTGAAGCGAGTCTGCCGCTGACGGTAACGCGATGGGTGCGTTTTGTCAGGGGGTGGAGATGGTGGTGGCAGTCACGGTCACCACGGCGTACTCCTGGTTCTTCTGCGGTCTGGAGTGCACGCCGATCGCGGTGGCTGCGGCTTTCACGGCTGGTTGGTCACCGCGCAGGATGGTCACGGTGTGGGACACCTGGGTAACCAGCCGCCCTTGCGCAGCGGCGGCAGCATCGACGTGGTTGAGGGCTGTGTTCAGTGCCGCGGTGATGTTGGCATCGAGGCCAACTCCCCAGAAGAGAGTGACTGTTTTGTCAGGCATCCGGGGTGCTGCCGGAGGGTGCCTCAGGTCGCCGGGTGGTGCGGCTGCCCTTGGGTCGGCCACCGCGGCGATTGGTGGGTTGCGCCAGGCCGAGCTTGCGTAGCTCGGTGGACGTCCAACCCGCTTGGGTTGCATCACTCCACGCCGCGGCTGCGTCGCGATCGGCTGCATCGGCGGCCTCGCGCGCCTGAGTTGCTGTGCGTTGCCGTTCGCTGAGTTTGCGGACGGCGTCGATACGTCCAGCGAGTAGTTCCTGTGCTCTGTCGGTGATCTCAGTCATGGGTTCACGATAGAACCGGCAGCCGCACCACATGGACCCTCTCCTCCGTGGCCTGTATTTTCCGGATGCACCGATCAACGGTTCAAACACGCGTTGAGGTAAGCGGCGGGAGCAAACACGCGTTGAGGTAAGCGGCGGGAGCAAGCTAATAGATAGGGTGCCCCCATTGGCACGCGGGGGGTTGCGCTTCGCTCTCCCGCGGGCCAAGCTGGGCACCAGAATCCGTCGCGCTGAGCGGCGCGCGACGGGTATCCGCCGATGGCGGTGGCAGGACATCGCGGTGCGAGACAACGACGTGGAGGTGTGTCGGTGAGCGAGCGGGAGGGTGTGTTTCGTCGGCGCCGCACTGAGGGCCGGCGCCCGCATCGGACGGTGATCCGGCACACCGATGAGGAATGGGCTCGGGTGCAGGCGATGGCGCAGGTCCAAGGTGTCTCTGTACCCCGTTTGTATGAGCGGGCGTTGCTGGCTGGCGATGTGGTGGTGGCATCGAAGCTGACGTCATTGCGCGAGGAGATGCACGGTCCGCGCCGTTTGCTGGCCAACGTGGCCAACAACTTGAACCAGATGGCACGGGTCGCGAACGTCAGTGGCGAGGTGGCGACCGCGCAGCAGCTGGAGGCCGCATTGCACACGTTGCACCAGCAGGTCGACCGCTTGAATGGTCTGCTGGAGCAGGTACCGGGCGGGCCGGACCTGTGATCGTTCATGTGTGCGCGCGGGGGAAGTCGATGCCCGGTCTGATGCGCTATGCGTTCGGTCCGGGCAAGGCGAACGAACACACCCACCAGCACCTGGTCGCATCCTCCGGTGTCTTGGCGACGGAGTGGGCGGGTCAGCTGTCCCCAGCAGAGGCGGGTCAGCTGGGGCGCATCATGGAGGCTGCCTGGCGTGATCAGCACGCCGAAGGACGCGCGCTCGTCGGGGCGACCGCGCGAGGTGGTGTTTCTGGCGCGTCGCTCACCGCGGACGGTACGCATCGTGACGCAGATCGTGAGCACGTGTATCACGCCGCACTATCGCTGGCGCCGGGTGAATCATTCACCGACGAGCAGTGGTCTGCTGTGGCTGCAGATTTCGTGCAGGGCATGGGTTTTACCTCCGGCCCAGAAGACACTCGCGGTGCAACGTGGGCGGCGGTGCGGCACGGATTGACCGAGAAGGGCAACGACCACATTCACGTGATGGTCAACCTGGTGCGTCAGGACGGGCGCCGTGTGCAGCTGCCGTTCAACGACTACCGCCTGGCCAACCAGGTGCGCCAAAGCATCGAGCAGCAGCATGATTTCGTCACCCCACTGCACGATCGCGGGCATGGGGTGGATGTTGGTCTGTCCTTGCCGGCGTACTCGCAGAAGGAAGCTGCGGTCGCTCGTGACTACGCCGTCGCGGGACAGTCAGGGATTCCCGACCGGGTATCGCTGCAGCGCATCGTGCGTGCCGCTGCCGCCACGGCCTCCAGTGAGGTCGAGTTCATTGCGAACGTGGTCCAGCATGCTGACCTGGACCCGGCGCGGTGGTCCACCGGTGACCGCGCGGTGGTCACCGGATATCGGGTGCGTCTGGACGACCAAGGTCGCTGGTTCACCGCGACCCAACTCGCTCCTGACCTGACCTTGCAGAAGCTTCGAGCGGGCTGGAGCGACGGACCTGGTGAGCGCGAAGACGCGGCGGCGGTATGGCGAGGAGACACCCCCGTTCCCACGCCCGGCGCGTCGGCATCGGCCGAGGCAGAACTGACGCGGGCACACGAACACCTCGCAGCGTGGAACCGGGACCTGGCGCAACTGGACCCCACAGACAAAGCCGCATGGAAACGGCACACTGCGCACGCCGGGGTGGTGATGTCGGCACTGTCGATACCCGACGCACCATTCACCACTCAGCTCGGTCCCGCCGCCGATCAGCTGACCCGCTGGGGCCTTCCCACCAAAACCGGCGGCCCCCAGCCCGAACCCGCTGCGCCTATGGACGCAGCGACTCCACCTCCTGCGGCGCCGGTGCTCACCGTCGGTCCAGGCGAACTCGCGGCCCGGCAGATCATGCTCGCCGTCCGCGCAACCGACGGCAGCTCCGCTCGAGGGTGGTACGCCGTACTGGAGCAGATGAACCGCGCCACGCGCGCCATCCGTGATGCGCAGACCGCCCGCTCGGAGCTGGTCGCAGCTCGTGCGTGCACCGCACACGTCACCGCCCAGCTCCAGGAAACGATCACCCAGGCCGGCGGCGCGACACAGACGGTCACAGCCGAACGAGACCTCACCCACCTCTCAGCGGAGGACCGCGAAGCGCTGCAGGCGTCCGCGCCAGGGCACACTCCCGGCGCATTCACCGGTCCCGCGCGAGACACCACTCAGGATTGGTCGCCCCGGGGCACTGAGCCCCCGGAGCGGGGCCAACGACGCGGGCACGGCCAATGATGCTGGTCCCGGTCGGGCGTCAAGCCCAGCCGGCCTAGTAGTCCATATTCGTAATCATGTCCTGCTCGTACGCGAACGCGTTGATCATGGACGCCAAGCCATCTTCTGACTTGGTGCACTCCGCCACCTGCGCCATGAACTTCGCATCGAACCGCACTGCTAGTCCGGACTCGATCCACTCCATCGCGTTGGGGGCGTTGTTTGTGAGCCAGGCGTCGATCTCATCGAGCAGAGCGAAGACGCCTTCGATATCACGCTCTGAAGCAGCGTGAAAGGCCATCAGCGGGCTCTCGCGGATGTTGGAGAGGCCTACCGGGAGCGCACCAAGACCGGGTGTGTGTAGGTAGATAGTGGCCCCATTGCCTTTCTCAAACCCGCCGTGCGAGTAGGTGTTCCGCCACCGCTCTACAACCTCGGCGAGCCGCTCCCGCAGGCGAACCGCCTCTGCATCACTGTGCCCAACGACGCGGCGCCACTTGTCGCCCCATCGGTCTCCGATGATCTTGACCAGATTGTCTGTCGCCGGGTCGAAGCCGGCGAAGGGCAGCGCCAGGACCAGCACGTGTTCGACCCAGCTCACGTAAGCAGATATGGCGGCCACGAGGTCGCGGAACGAATTCATCGCCATCACGTTGCGACCAGAAGTGAATAGCTGCCCAGTCAAGCCCTCGTGCTCAACGCTCTCGACCACGTCTTCAACGACGTCAGGGTGGGTTGCCCGCTCCCGGAAGTAGGTGTACGTGCCGCGAAGCTGGCGATGCTGATTCACCACCGTCACGTTGCCGGCGTTCAGGATGCCGTTGGCGCGTTCAGCCAGTAACCCTTCAACGGTGTTGACCGCCGAGATCAGCTTCTTCCGCATCTCTGCGAGGAGGCGATCCGCTTGCTCCTCGGTGAGGTCGCCACCCACGCGCAGCCGTAGACCAAATTTCTCGTGAGCAAGCTCGCAGGGGTACCCCTTGTAAGTGAAGTCCGTCCACCACGCCACCTTCTCGCCAGGACCGCTATGAGTTATGCCGATGAGGGTCAGCGCGTGGCAAAGCAATACCGGGATGGGTGCCTCCTGCGGGGGCAGGGTCGCACGATAGGACGGCAGGCTGTAGTCGCGCTCATCGTGAGGGATCGGCGGCCCGAAGTCGCGCAGTGCAGTCTTGGACAGGACCTCGGCTGCTGCTTCCTCCGAGGTTGACACTCTTCAGATGATGCCAGGAGCGGCCACCGTAGGACCGATCATTTGGCCCGATTTATGCCCGCACGCTCGTCCCCACCACGGTCGGTTCTGGCTACGGACAGCCCCGCTGACGGCATCCCTATTTACGGAAGTTCTTGGCCCGGTCGCGGCCGACGTTGTCGCCGGGGCTGGCCGGCTTGGCGGCTCGGCCCTGACTGCGGTTGGGGTCGTTGAGCATGGCGTCGGTGGAGCGGCTGAACCCGGGCGCTGATGCGGTGCGAGCTTCCCAGTCCTCCTCAGACAAGGTGTGCAGCCCCGCTTCGCTCGCACGGTCGTAGACAGGGACGCGGAGCTGCTGCTCGTTCAGGGTCAGCTCGTGCTCCTCCCCCTCATCCTGCTGCTGGCGTGCTCGCGCTGTCTGCTCTTGTTCGGTCGGCTGCTCCACGCCCCCGGACCGCAGCTCGTCCTGTGCGCTGCCCGGCGCGAGGCCGGGAGCCCCCAGGGTGTCCTGGGCCTCCGTGGCCTGTGCTGCGGCCTCGCCTTCGTCCTCCCGTAGCGCGGCCAGCCGGGTGTCGATGTGCATCGTCAGGAAATCGCGGTCCAGGTCGTTACCCATCGCCTGGGCCACATCCATACGGGCGTACTCCACCCGCTCGAATGCGTCGACGTCGCCATCGAGCAGACCGTCCCGGTCGGCGTCGATCGCCGCGTCGACCACGACCATCCCCGCCGACGGGGCGGCGTCGGGGCTGGCCAGGGTCGTACGCATGAACTCCGGGTCGGCCGACCACAGATCCGCCGGATCGGTACCCGCCGGCCACGACACGAGCCGTGCGTCAAGGTCGTGCTCGGCCAGCCTCCAGTAATCCTGCACGGTGGCCGCGGTTCCGGCGGCGTCCGCGTCGTTGCCCAACCAAATCGCACCGCCCCGGGCGTGCTCGGCGAGCTGCTCCACCTGACTGTCCGTCAGCGACGTACCCAGTGGTGCGACCCCGTGGATGCGGCCCTGTCCGGCCGCGGTGACGGCGATCGCGTCGAAGGGGCCCTCCACCCGAACCATGCGGGCCTTGTCCGCGGTGGTGTTCGTGACGGCTTCGTGCAGGCCGAAGACGTGGTCGCCTTTGCGGTAGGCCGGTGTGGCACCGGTGTTGAGGTACTTGGGCGCACCGGGATCGTGCGACAGGTCGCGGCCTACGAATCCGACGACATCGCCCTGCACGTCTCGGATGGCCACCGTTGCGCGGTCACGAAATACGTCGATCACCGATCCGCGGCTGGAGACGCGCCCCAGTCCGGCGGCCACGATCTCCTGGTCGCTGGCACCGTTCGCGCGCAGGTGCTGTGTCAGGTGTCGCCATCCGGGCGGGGCGTACCCGAACTGGTAGGTGCCTGCATCGACGACCTCTTGTCCAACTCTGCCGGTCACGTACTCGTGGCCAGCGCTCCCGGGGGTCATCCGCGCCTGGAACCACGATGCTGCTTGCTCGTTCAGCTCCAGCGTTCGCCCACGGGTGATCTCAGCTGCCGTGGCGCTCTGCGTCGCACCGCTGCGCTCGGGAGACGCCTGCACTATTGGTGCAGGCGTCTGGCCCAGTGCAGGAACTTCTGCCGGCGACGCCTCGCGTAGTGCAGCGACGTCGACCCCGTCGCCGCGCGCCTCCTGCGTGTCGTACGCGGCCCAGTACCGCCCGAACTGCTCACGTTGGTTCAACCCACGCCATGCCTGGTCGGTCTGGGCGGCAGTGGTGCCCTCGGGCATGCTCGACGCGAATTCACGTCGAGCCATCGCCCACGAACGTTCCCGGTGCGCGCGTTCCCCCTCCGTCGTCGCCTTGGAGGGGGCCACCCCCCGCTCGGGCTGGATCTCGTTGGATGCGACGGGCGCCGGTGAATCGGCGTGCGGCACGTTGCCCTGCCGGAGGTTGGGTCGTTCTCGTTCGGCGTTTGCCTGGTTCTCGCCGCGCCGGCGGGCGTCGGTGTGCGCGACCCGTAGATCGCTCACCACATCGAGCAAGTACGCGTCTGGTGAGTTGCCCCACCGCCGGCGCAGCTCGCCGTCGAGCTGACCGACGGCATCAGCAGCCGTTGTGTGACCCACGGCCGTCCCGGGCTTCTGATCGGCCACATCCAATCGCGCTGCGCGGTAGGCCTGCGTGACCTGCTCGTCGGAGGCGGCGCTCATCGCCGCGCGCTCCAGCAGGGGACCGTACTCACCTGCTCGGGGCAGCACCCCGGCGATTACCTGGGCGACCTGTTCGGTCGACATGTTCTGCTCGTTCATCGACCGAACGTGCGCGCCCAGCTCCTCATAAGAGCGTTGCCCGGCGGTCTCGGACCACAGCTGCACGAGCTGCTCACGTGGCATGTCGCCTTCCCCGACGTGCCGAGCCCATGCCTGCATCCGAGAGTCCAGCGGAATCTGTCCCTGCGCGAACCACCCCTGCATGTCATCGACCAGCGCCCGTTGCTGGTCGCTGCTAGGCATGCCGTCGGCCGCGACGTGACCCAACCCTTCGCCCCGGTCGTAGTAGAACGGCGCGTGCGCGGCGGCCAGGTCCGCGGCCTCGCTGACGCTCATCCCGGCTGCTGGCGCCCCGGCGCCCAGCTCCATGCCCGGCTCTACCGATTGAAGGATCGCGGCAGGGTCTGCACCGAAACGGTCGGTGATTCGTTCCTCAAGCTGCGCGGCGGCATCCCGGGCAACCGGGTCCTGCCCGGACCATTCCTGCGCCCGGGACCACGCTTTGCTGGCTGCGACACGGTCGCCGCCCTCGACAGCGCCCTCCCGTGTCCATCCCCCGTAGGCGGCACGCGCCGCGGACCGCTCGTCCAACCACTCCTGCCGCGCCGCGTGCTGGGCATCGCTGTGCGACTCGCGCTGCCCGCTGCCGGGTTCGCGCGCGGACTGCTGCAGCTGCCGGCGCACCTGCTCCAGCTCCCGGGCCCGTGCCTGCTCACTGGCGGCCTGGCCGCGCTGAGCGTCTTGCGCGGACCGCCCCAGGCGCTCCATCACCTGGCCCAACGCCATGAGAGCCGTCCGCAACGCCCGGTCCAGCTCGTGGCCAGCTTCCAACTCGATGTGCTCGCTCATGCCATGACTCCCTCACCCTGATCTGCCTGGTCGACTGCGCCGGCCACCCGCGCGGCTGCGGCCTCTTGCTCGATTTCGCGGCGCTGCCGCACGACGTCCTCGAACTCGCACGCAGCGTCGTAACGGAACATCTCCTCCGGCGGCGTGGCGCTGGCCCACATCGGCAACGCTTCGTGGTGGGTCTGGCTGCACCGCTCGAACGGTCCTTGGGGGTCGGTTAGGACCCGCATGTGGTAGTCGATGTGGTCGCGCCACAGCGT
>NZ_JACCFW010000003.1 GCF_013410455.1 Allobranchiibius huperziae
TCTCTGGCCACACCTGCGACGACTCTGGTGGTTGCAGCGGCCTCGATCGACTGGGGCTACCGCATGCTCAACGACCTCGAGGCCCGTTGTTCCAATCCCAGTCTCGACTGCCCTCCTGGACCTTCCTGCAGTGAGGATTGGCCGTTAGATCCTCTCTTCCGGTCATCGTGCCACTACGTATCCCTATTGAATCGTAAGAGTAGTAGTGCTACTACTATTCTATGTCGATGGACTCTCCGATCAGCCCAGCCGAGACCATGACCGGCCTCCTCGCCGGTTTCATGACCTCTCAAGCCCTCTATGCAGTAGCAAAACTGGACGTACTCACCTTCCTCGACGGTGGCGGGCTGACACTTGAAGAACTCGCCGAGCGGACCGGCGCGCATCAGGACACGTTGGGTCGCATCATTCGCACGCTGGCCCCCCTGGGGGTGTTCACCACCAACGGCGAACTCATCACTGCCACCGCGACGGGTGCGACGCTCTCGCGACACCACCCGGAGTCGGTCTATGAAATCGCCTGCTTCTGGATGGAGACCAGTTACCTGCCCTTCAGTGAGCTCACCCACACCTTGCGTACCGGCGAAACGGCGGCGACACGGTATTTGGGCGAACCGTATGTCGACTGGGTCACCTCGGACCCGGAGCGCGCAGGCCTCCTGAGTCGAGCGATGGCCGCATTGACCGCTGGACTGCGCCAAGGACTCTTCTCCGACTACGAGCTTCCACCCGGCGCTGTGATCGCCGACATCGGTGGGGCGGACGGCAGCATGTTGGTCGAGCTGTTGCAGCTGTTCCCGGACAGGCGCGGCATCGTTCTCGACCTTCCGACCGTTGCCCCGCTAGCGCTTCAGACTATGAAGCAGGCCGATCTGGAAGGACGGGTCGAGGTCGTAGCGGGTGATTTCTTCACCGAAGCCCCCATTGCCGACATCTACGTGCTCTCCTCAGTGCTGCACGACTGGGACGACACCGACAGCATCCGCATCTTGCGAACCCTCTCCGCGGTGGCCGCATCCGGTTCCCGGCTGCTGATCATCGAGAACGTCGTACCTGCTGGTGATGTCGCCGATATGAGTAAGACATCGGACCTGCTGATGATGGGCATCGCCGGCGGCCGCGAACGCAGCGTCGAGGAGTTCGCCACGCTGCTGTCCGAGGCCGAATTTCAGATCCTGGGCGTTGTTCCCTCGACCGGGCCCTACTCCGTCATCGAGGCGCAGCGGCAATGATCCTCGACCCTGGATAAGGTGCACACCATGCCGGACGGGGCCAAGCTGCCACCATCAGCCCGCACACCGAGACGGCATGGGGCCACCAGCACCCGGGCTGCCATCCTCGACGCCGCCGAGGCCCTCTTCGCCGAACGTGGTTACCCAGCATCGACAATTGCCGAGATCGCCCGGCGTGCCGGAGTGGGAACCAACACGGTCTACGTGGGTTTCGCCAACAAGGCCGGCATCGTCACCGCCCTCATCGAGCAAGCCGCCGACGCAGCCAGCGCACGGGCATCTCTCGAGGACATCTCTCTCGCTACTGACGGAGACCAGGTGATCGAGGCACTCGCACGGGGCACCCGGATGACCCATGAACGCTTCCACGACGTGGTCACCATCGCCTTCGACACCGCGAACGCCGACCCGCTGATAGGCCACGCCATGCAAGCCGCGATCGATGGCTACCGCGACCGCCTCCATGCGGCCGTCACCCGCATCCGCGAACTCGGCGCACTCACTGACGCATTGACCGTTCCAGAGGCCGTGGACCTACTCTGGTTTTACCTCGGCCTACCGCCGTGGCGGACGGTCATCGACATGGGCTGGACCTGGGATCGCGCCGAGCTCTTCCTAGCTACTGGAGCCAAGCGCGCCCTCCTTCGCTAATCATCGCGGCCGGACTGACACGTCAGGCCGACGTTCTCCCAAAATCCAGTCCGACGAACCACTCACCAACGAACTGCACGATCGAGACCTGCACATACCCCCCAGGCCATCACCCCACTCCCCAACCACGGTTCAGAAGTCACGTCTGCGACAGTTTCTGGACCACCCCATTTATGGACCAGCGTTCCGGACCGGTTCCAGGCAGCGCGTCAAGGGTGTGGCCAAGATGGTCCAGAAAAGATCGTTTCTGGACCGGCGTGTGGACTGCTAGAGACTGACCCGGTGGACAAGATAATTTTGCGGCCGCAGTGGGGGTGGGCCGCGACAGTAGTGGTCGCTGTGGGGTCCTTGTGCCTGCTGGCAGGCGTCGGCTTCGTTGTCGCCGTGCCTGTCACGGGCATGGCAGTGGACCTGCTCGCAGTGGTGCTGGCTCTAGGCTTATTCGGCTTCGGCGGGACAGCAGTGCCGCTGATGTTGATTGGCCGTACTGGACGTCTTCACCTGGACGCCGAGGGGCTGCGCATCGAGTACCCGGCGTTGCTGCGCCGCCCGTGGCAGGTTCCCGGCGACCACATCCGCTATGCCAGGTACGCCCCGCCCGGAGTGAGCGGATTTTGGACGATGGGCATGGCGCCGTCCCACGACACGATCGAGATTCGTTTCCAAGAACCGTTTCCGACCGTGCCGATCCGCTTCAGGTTCCTGATCTACTCAGGGGTCATGATGAGCGGTCCCCCAGCATCGTTGCCAGTACCCGGCGTTGGGATCGAGTCGCTTGCAATCCGCGTCGACCTGCACTCAAGCGACCGCAACTATCTGGACCGCCTGACCTTCTAGTCATAACCGCAGACCCCACCGCTGAATGACCCTGACGCCTGAGGCTGCTAGTCCGGAACGGGACCGTCAGTGGAGCACTCCCCCACCCTGTCGCGACCTGTGCTCGAAAGTCGCCACGATCCGACATTTCGAGCAGCGTCGGCACTGAGCAGGGCTTTCGAGCACCAGTCTTCGCGGATCTCGCCGCGCGGCGTGAGGGCCGCTCCGCTGCTCGAAATGGATCGTCACTGAGCAAGCCTCAAACGCGGGCTTTGCCGATGTTGTGCCAGTAGGTTCACCGCTATGAACAACTCGGATGCCAGCGCAGCGTTGATCGGCCGAAGTGGCGACCGCCGCCGTTAGCCAAGCGCGCCGTTGGCCACGGAAGGCCACTGTCGCGGTGGTCGGCGTGGTCCTCGTGGTGTGCGCCGCGGTCGCGCTACTTCTGGTCGCTCTCGACCACCGCTACGGCCCCCTCCAGGGCGGCAGCTTCAGTGGCCCGGTGTCCAACGACCTCGCCTTCATCGACGAGGACTCCTCGTACCGCCTCACCTCCGCCCCGGGAACCACGGGACAAGTGATCGGCTCCCTCTACAACCCCGGGTCGCACGCCGTGACGATCCGTTCCGCCAGCGCCGGGGACATGGCGCCCGCGATCGGTGTCCAGTGGTCGGTGTTCCACACAGTGCCCGACGGGTCGGTCTTTGGAGTCGACACACCCTGGCACTCATTCCCGGCCACGATCCCCGCGCAAGGAACCATCCGCTTGCTCCTCACGCTGCACCGGCCCACCACCTGCCCACCGAACGCCAGCTTCCGCACTGACAGCACCTTCGACGGTTCGCTGCTGCTGCGGTGGAAGTCCTTACTGCGAACCCACACGACGTTCGCCGACAACGTCACCCTGCCCATCAAAATCTGCTGACCCGCTCAGCACACGCGAAACGCGTTGCCAGCCGCAATCACCTGGTGGCGGACTGGATGCACGTCGGACAGATGTGTTCGAAAACCCTGACAGGGACCCCAGACGGGCACTTCTGAGCCGATCCAGCGATGTCGTTCTGGGGTGTACCCCAGAACGACAGATCTCGCAGTTGTGCGAACAACTCCCGCCCCGGCGTGTTTAAACCATCGCCACCAGCTTCACGTGATCGACGTCACGTTGCCGACCCGATGCCGACAGAGTGTTTTAAAATTCTTAATAGCTCCTACGGTGATAGCATCTCTGCACGTCCACAAGTCGAGGAGTCGAGCGATGCCGTTTGAAGAGTTTCAGAAGGGGAGCGCTCCGGTCTCCACCGTTCCTGCTATCACGATCCAGAAGCGCGGACTCTTCAGCGTCAACGATGCCGCTTACAAGATGCTGGGGGAGCCGATGATGGTGACCTTCTTGTGGGACGCCGAAGCGCGCCGAATCGCGATCTCCCCGTCGGACGAGTCCAACCTCAACGCCTACCCAGCTCGCCGTCAAAATCAGTCCAAGGGGACGGGACCCGTCCTTATCGCAGGAACGATGTTCGCCAAGTTCATAGGGATCGACACGACCAACGCTAAGCGATGGACTCCATCACTAGAGGACGGCATGTTGATCCTTGACTTGAACGTTGAGGGTTCCCTGGTGATCGCCAACCGGAATCGTCCGAAACAGGATGAGAGTGGCGATGCGGACTGATCTCACCGCATGGGGTGACGAGAGCATGCGCTCTGCGCACGTCAGTGTTCCCATCTACTCGATGGCTGCGGCTGTAGTGAAGGACGGCGATTGTGCTGACCTGCGTGGTCAGATGAGCGCTCTGTGGCCTCGACCAGGAAAACTGCACTGGCGAGACCAGACAGATCAAGAGCGAGACGCCAGCATCAAGGTCGTTGCCTCGCTGGAGCTGGCGCACGTGGCCGTGGTCTCAGGCCCACTCGATGGCAGGCGTCAGGAGCGCGCCCGGGCCAAGACGCTCGAGACCTTGGCGTGGGAGCTGAACCGGCGCTCCGTCACCTCATTGACGCTGGAGAAGCGCACCCCGTCCCAAGCTCGACGCGACGAGCTACTGGTCGCGCAGATGCGCGGTAGCAAAGTGATCACGACCGACCTGCGGGTGAGTTTCGCGCGCGGATCCGAAGAGCCCCTGCTGTGGATCGCCGACCAGGTCCTCGGTGCGATGGGGGAAGCCGCAGTGGGAAACCTGCGCTGGAGTGAACGCCTTGAAGGGTTCATCCAGCGAATCGACGTGGAACTCGACTAGCCGGGCAACGCAAAGGCCAGGTCCCGTCAGATGGCGGGGGTCCTGGCCTCACTTCCGGGTCGCCCTCAGGCGTCGGCATAACAAAACTTACACCGAAATATCTCCTGAGGCGATACGAGACCCGGTCAAACCAACCCGAGACCCACGAAGGAGGCGCGCGATTGCGCGCCGTCCGAGGCGTAACACCGCCAAATCGTGTGGTGTGTTCTAGCTGGTGGGGCCACGGGACGCAGGACCAGACACGCCGGCAGCGCGACTGGATCCAGAGAGCGCGGCAGCGGTCGCAGAAACGTTTGCAGGCCCTGCCCGCACCGAGCCGGCTGCTGATCCTGTCTCAGCTGCGCCAGGGGCCGGCCACCGTCGGTGAGCTCACGACGGCCCTAGGCCTGGAGCAGTCATCGGTGTTCCACCAGCTGCGCCTACTGCGCATGATGGGCCTGGTCACATCCACCCGCAACGGGCGCAACATCAACTACGCCCTGTTCGACCAGCACGTCGCCGCCCTGCTCGACGAAGCGGTCTATCACGTGGAACACCTGCGGCTTGGGGCGTCAGACGCACGAAATGGGTTGCGAGAGCAGCAATCTAGCCTAGTCTAGTAAATAACCGATAATTTATATTATGACAAGTTGCACCAGCAACGAGCCATGCCTTGCCCTGGCGCGCGTAGCAGCATCGACCGACACTGGCATCTATGAACGACACGGCTGACCTTGCTGAGCAACTGGTCCATCGCGCCCTCGCCAAGGGCCAGTGCGCGATGCGCTGTGACGACAGCATCGACGTGGAAGCACTGCGCAAAGCGGTACGCAAGCTTGCTCGTGAACGCGGAGTGCGTATCCGCACGGGGATGTTGGACCAGGCCCTTGTCGTCATTCGTGCGGATGCAGCGCTGTGGGATCAATCTGCTGCAGTCATGCGCGAAAAGTTGATCGCTCCCAGCGAACCCAACGTCGTCAGCTGAGCATGCTGGGTGCGCAGTCCTGCTGGGGCAGATCACGAAACGCCGAACGCCGTGGTCGCACAGATTTAGATCAGCGTGTCGATCTGGACTTCGATGCTGCTGTCCTCGCAGCGTCGAGCATGGACGACGTACTGGCCTGGATGCGCTGTCGAGAGCTCAGTCATGACTCGTTGTTCGAGGCGGCGCAGGGTCTCCGGCTGAAACGACCCGGCGCGTTTGCCGAAGGCGTTCAAGGTGCGGCGGTTGGTCACGCTGAGGGTGACCGTTCGCTCGCCACGATCGATCAAGGATGCGGCGTCGGCCGCGATCTTGGTGGCGGCCTGGCGTCTCTTGGCTCGGCTCATCCGCAGCCGCAGCACGTTGATGTCCCGCGTCACGGACGCGCTCCCATTGCTTGAAGATCCTTCTGTCGTACCAGTAACGCGGACGAGCACCCACAACCCCTCATTGGGGTAAAAGGTGCGCCGGAAAATACCAGCACATCCTGGGCGTATACCGAAGGCAGGGAACCCTCCCCCACCACCCGGTTCGGGTCGATGCCGGGCGGGTGCAAGACCTGATGAAACATCCTGAAGCAGCACTCCGGCTTTCGCCCTGCACGGCCGCGTGTTGCGCGAACATCTCACACACGCAACAGTCAATCCCCGTCCGCTGCCGTCGGCACCAGATGTTCTTGTCACATCGAACCCATAAGGGGTATTTCATGATCGGAACCATCATCGGCGCGATCGTCGTCGGCCTCATCGTCGGCGCGTTGGCCCGACTGGTGATGCCCGGCAAGCAGAACATCGGGTTGATCGCGACCATCATCCTGGGCATCATCGGATCCGCCCTAGGGTCCTGGATTGCCTACAAGCTGGGCTACCACAACTCCAACGGTGGGTTCCGGATCATCCCGTTCATCGTCGGGATCATCGTGGCCATCGTGCTGATCGCGGCCTACCTGAGCATTACGGGCCGGCGCCGGACGCGCTAGTCACCGCTCTTGAGCGCGATGTGGCGGCCCCAGCACCTTGCTGGGGCCGTCACATCGCTATCACTGCCTTAGTGGGCCTGGTGGTAGGCGTCCTGCAGTGCCTTCGACACGCGGCCGCGGTCGCTGACCTGGTGCCCGTTGGCCCGGCCCCACTCACGCATTTTGTTCAGCAGCTCCGGATCCGTCTTAGATCCCGCAGCGCTACCGCCGGGGCTGCGCTTGGACGCGGCGCCACGAACTTTCCGGGCCGCGCCCACCCAGCTGACGAACGCTTCCCGCAGCTGCGTCGCGTGCTGCTCGTTCACGTCGATCTCGTACGTGACCCCGTCCACGGCGAACTGCACCGTCTCAGCCGCGTCGCTGCCATCAATGTCGTCCTCAAGAATGATCTGGACCCGCTGTGCCACGAGCAACCCCTCCATCACAAATATTGCCGCTACTAATGGGCTCGGAGTATTTCCCGATGATGTGATCCTGCCACTAGAAACTGAACGCTTCACGACCGCGGGCGGGAATTAGGTGCGTGCGCGCCACCTTGACACGTCCACTCCCCCACATCAGCAAGTAGCTAGTTACCCAGGGACCACGTATGTGAGAAGACCCAGGGCTCCATCAGCCGCCCCAGCCCAGGTGATGTAGCGGCGTCAGGGCGCTAGCCGGGTCGCGAAGGCACGTGCCGCGATCAAGTCCGTCTCATCAGGATGGTCGGTGCTGACACCGCCGACCATCTTGAATGGACCCCAGGTCGCGGCCCCTCGGCACGCGAACATCCCGATAACGCGGAACTCCTTGTCCTCCAGAAGGTCGCGGAACCGGCGGAGATACTGACGGAACGGCGGCTCTGGCAGGGCACTGGTAGCGAAGACGAACGCGTCTTTACCCGGCATCGGCGGCAGCCGCTCGATCTGGTGGACCAAGTCCTGATCGAACCCCAGCCAGTAGATGCCTGAGCCGAAACCGATGCGGTCCGCACGGGCGAGGACGTCCCTAGTCGCCATCGCCGGTGAAATGACGTCAGCGTTCAGGTATGCCGCGATCGCGGACGCAACACGTCGTGTGTTGCCCTGAGCTGACCGGGAGGAACTGACCAAAATCGTGGCCATCACATCACCGCCTATGCAGGAAATGGGACCTCCCTCAGCGTAGGTTACTCAGCAGTAGATAGGAAGACGGTTTGGGTAGTAATTTCGTACATACCAGCCGCAAGGCATCGGTGGTTCGGCGATCGTCGATGGTGTCGCCCAATAGCCCAGCTGGGACCGTGGACGCCATGCTTCGACAACCCCAACCACAGGCGCGGATAGTCCCTACCGGACCACTCCCCCGGGTGCGTGCAGTTGCTGCTCGCCCATAATTGTCACTGACCAGGGTTTTCAGCTGGGGCAAGACGCCGGTCCGACGCCGCCCAGAACGTCCCGCAGATGGTTCATCAATGAGGAGATCAGTCGCGAGACCTGCATCTGAGAAATGCCTAGCCGCTCACCAATCTCCCGTTGCGTGAGGTCTTGGTCAAACCGCAGTTGCACGATCAATCGGTCTCGCGGTGGCAGTGTGGCAATGGCCTGGCCCAGCTGTAGGGCGGTCAACCGCGCCTCAATGCTGGGCACGGTGCCCAGGTTCAGCCCGTCACCTGCGACGTTGTCACCTTGGTCGACTACTAAGGCATTCAATGAGGTCGCGGTGTAGCTCGAGGCAATATGACGGGCCTCCTGCACCTGGGCGGTGGTGAGGCCCATCGACTGAGCGATCTGCTCAGTGCTGGGAGATCGACCCAGCTTCTGGGTCAGTTCGTGAACGATGCCGTTGATCTCGTTGTACCGGTCATGCAGCCTCCGTGGCGGTCGTACCGCCCACGCGTGATCGCGTAGGTAGCGTTTCAGCTCCCCGTGGATGGTGATGCTGGCGAATGGGGTGAACCGGGTCCCGTGCTGCGGGTCGAACCGGTCAATCGCCAAGACCAATGCCACTAGCCCCACTTGCCGCAAGTCGTCCAGCTCTACGCCGCGGTTCGTGTACCGCCGAGCAATCGAGGTGGCCAACGCAATGTTCAGCTCAATCGCGTCTGCGCGCAGCAGCTCGGCCGACGCGCTGTCTAAGGAAAGACGAGCCCGCTCCAGCAATGTGGCGGTGCGCGCATCTCGATCAGCGGACGCAGTCTGTCCTGCGCCGCCAAGTTTCGAGTCATGAATCACGTCTGCAGTATTGCGGTCGGCTCTGACATGCCCTGTCCCGCGCTTCCGCCCTTGGAGATGTATGACGCCCGTAGTCGAGTCCATCGGGCATGTAGCCGACGCGGCACCCAATCGACGGCGAACAGCCCCGATCAGAGTGCAAAAAACATGCGTCTATTGAGTGCTAGATGGTCAACATGTGCCAGCAGTGCAAGTTATGCAGGCGGGACACCAAGACGCGTGGCCGGTCCTGGCAGCCGGCCCTTCACCTCTGGCAGGTTGCCCCCGGCACGTTCGCGTGCGGTGGCGATGGCCGCGCGGATGGCACGGGTGATGAACTCACTGCGGGAGCGCACCTGGTTGTGCTCCAGGTCCACCCGCTGGGCACGGTGCATGGCTGCGACGTCGTCGGTGGGGATGTTGAACGGGCGCGCGAGGGTCTTGCCCTCCCCACCTGGGACTGGCTCGAGCGCGGCGCGCTCTCGGCCGTCGGTCGTCAGGTGGGCGTAATCGCGTACAGCTTGACCGATCCACCGGGCGAAACTGTCCGGGCTGCCGGGGACGCGCTGCAGGTCCGCCACATACGCGCCGCGCGCCAAGGGCAGCAGCTCGTGGTGCGGCCAATAGGTGGCGATGCGCTGCGTGCCCGCCGGCGCTGCCGATGAATGGGTGTTACTCCCCCGCGGCGACCGAGGCACTGCGGTCTGCTCCGCGGCGGCCTGGGTGCTGGCCGGTGTCGTCACAGTTGTTGCCTCACGGACTGCGGGCGCCGCTGGCGCCGGTGTGAAGTAGCTGGACCCGGCGAGACTGCTTTTGCGGGCGGGTGGCCTGGCCATCTCAGATCTCCTTGGTGATCGCGCGGAACAGCTGCTGGTACAAGTCGGCCAGGGGGTACCCGCCGGGCCACTGATCCAGGCCGTACCCGCTGTCGGTGGCATCTTGGATCGCGGCGCGTTGCGGGATGACGGGGTCCAGCACCGGAAGACCACTGGCCTCCAGCTCCGCCAACCGGTCACGATGGCCCACCCGGCGGGAGTCATACCCGTTGACCACCACTCCCCCGACCTTCAGCTGCGGGTTGTAGTAGCCGCGGATCTCCTCGATCGTGCCCAGCAACGTCGACAGTCCCTCACTGGCCAAAAAGGCCGGCGCGGTGACGACGACAGCGGACTGGGCGGCGACCAACGCGTTGTGCATCAACGTGTTCAGGTCGGGCGCACAGTCGACCAACACCAGGTCGTATCCCGGTACGCCGGCGACGGCGTCCGCCAGGCGGCGTTCACGCCCAAGGGGTGTCGTGATCAGCTCATCGCGTACAGCGGCCAGGGTGCGGTTGGTGGCCGGCGCGACCTGGATCCCCTCCCACAGTCCCGGGGTCAGCACGTCGACCAGGGCCACATCCTGCACGCGCGGGCTGAGCACATCGGCGATAGTCAGCTCGTCAGCCTGCACGGACCCGTTCTTGGCGAGGATGGCAGTCAAGCTGCCTTGCGGATCGAGGTCAATCGCGAGGACTCGTCGTCCTTCACGCGCCGCAGCGCGTGCCAGGTGGTAGCAGGTCGTGGTCTTACCAACGCCACCTTTCTGGTTGCAGACGGCGATCGTGGGGGTGCTCACGGGTGGTCCCCTCCTTTCTGTAGCGACGCGGGATAGGCCCATTGGGCCGAGCGCATGGCCCGGCCCCAAGGGATGAGTGCTTGTTCACCAGGGCGGCTCCGCTTCGGGGTCCTGGGACGGCGCACCTGCCGAAGCGGGCCGTTCCTGGATCGCACTCTTGCGCAGCTGGACGTCTTGACCCGGCAGCACTGCCCAGGTGTCGGCGTTCACCTCGTACGAGATCCCCCTGCTGCCGTCCTTGCGGGCGAAGTCGCGCACCGCGTAGCGGCCCGCGAACTGGATGGCGATGTTGCCGTTAGCCTCGGCGGCCCCCACCAGCTGTTCGGCCTGGCGTCCGAACATCCGCACCGTGTACGGGATGCTGCTGGTTTCGCTCCACTCCCCCGCTGTCCCCTGCTCGTAGTCGTTGTGGATCACGCGTGCTTCAGTCCAGGCCTTTCCGGCTTTCGACTGGCGCAGCTCCGGGGTCTGGGTGAGGTTTCCGGTCTGGATCAGGTAGCTCATGACGTTCCTTTCGGTCGATGGGTGGTTAGCCCGTTGTTGTGCTGACATATCCATTATCGCGTACGAGTGCTATATATGCAAGCATTCAGGCAATATGTGCAAGTACTTTGCACGCCCGTACCAAGCTTGTGCCCCGGCCTGCTTGGTAGAGTCGGACTGCTTTCGGCGGGTGGTTCCGCCGTTGTGCTGACACAGACCGCCCCGCCATCACGTATGGCGGGGCGGTCTTCTCGTCTCAGAAGTGGGTTGCGTCGGCCGCCGGCGGGGTCTGGCTGTAGCAGTCGTGGCGGTAGATCGCCGCTCCCCCAGCTGATCCGCAGACTGGACTCATCGCCCCGCAGTCCTCGCACCATGCGCGCCACCCGTGAGCGACCTGGGCCACGATCACCAGACCTCCGGCGTCCATGCGCGCGGCCAGCTCGCGTACGCGCTGCAGCTCGGCATGGAACGCCGCCTCGCGCTTCGCGTTGTGCGCCCTGATGGAGCGGGCTTCGTCGGTCTGCATCTTCTCGCGGGGATCCTTCGGGGGGCGCAACATGGCGTCCAGGCGTTGCCGGCGTACCAGCCGCTGCTCCAGCTCGGCATGTACCTGTTCGATTGCTGTCATCGCTGCGCGACTATCGAGAGTCACTGCCTCGTCCTTTCGGTGATGGGGTGGTTAGTCCCGTGTTGTGCTGACATATTCATTAGCGCGGACCAGTGCTATATATGCAAGTGAGGTAAGATGTGCTTTTAGTTGAAGTCAAGGCCGCTTGCGTCGACTACTTCCGCGCCGCATAGGTACCGCGGGGGAGTGATCCGTCCACGTCGCGAACCCCATCCCCTCGTCTTCAGCTCGCGCGGAGCGCGCTTCGTGCCCACCCACACCAGCTGCGCAATGCCCTCGATAAATAGCCGTGCCTACGGGTGCCAACCTGCGCCGGCTGCCGGGCGTAGGGGAGTAGGTCCGGGGGACCGGGCGAAGCACGGGCCCCCGGCCGCGACCCGAAGACCGGCAGCCGGCGCCCGATCTGGCACGGCACAGGCCGCAGGCCGTGACCGCTCTGCGCGCGGGCGGGGGATCTCGCACCTGGTGAGGGTGCGAGATCCCCAGGCGGTCACACCGCCGCGGTGGCCAGCCGCCAGGCGCGGGTTTTGATCGCGGTGGCTTCGGGGGAGACCACCGACCGCAGGGCGCGGGCTGTGGCCTTGTCGCCGCCTTTGGCGCGCACGGGCTGGAAGTGGTCGACGTACTCCGCGACGGCCTGGTAGCCGGCCCAGCGGGTGCCCCGGATGTCGGCTTGGGTGTCGGCGTCGTGCCACAGGTGGCCCAGCTGGCGGGTCCGGGTCGCGGTGGCCTTCTGCGTGCGGGTGGGTGCGTCCTTGTCGGGGATGCCGTAGATGCCCTCGACCAGCTCCCAGAACTGCCCGTCGGTCATCGCCTGATCGACCAGCGCGTCGGCTTCGGCCTGGAAAGCCTCCGCGTAGGCGAACGTGAGCCCAAGCGCGTCGCGCGCGGCCTGAACCTGGGCCCGGGCGTTTGCGGTGTGGCGGATGCTGACGGTGCCGGTCGCGTTGCGCAGCGCGGCCGCTTGGGTGTTCGCGCAGACGATCCGGGTCGGGGTCAGCAGTAGCCGGAAGGCGCTGGACCCGTCGTGACTGTTCAGGGCGGCAATGTTCAGCTGGACCTCATCGGACCCGCCGACCTTGATCGTTTCGGGCATCTGCAGCGTGATGAACGTCTGACGGCCCCCGCGCAGGGATCCGGCGGTGTCGAAGATCGCCCCGGACTCATCCACCAAGGTGTTCAGGAATTGGGCGTGATCCTCGTTCTGCAGGACGGCGTATCCCGCGCCGACGACCCCCAAGGCCTCCGGCCGCCCGGTGAACGGGCTGGTGCGTACGGTGGCGAAGTGCCCCGGTACCTCGAGCGTGCCGACACCGTCAGCGTCGATCACGGCGGTCTGTAGCGGGGACTTGCGCACATCCCAGCCGCCGAGCTTGCCGAGTGTCATTGCCTCTTCGGCAGTGAACGCGCGATCGCGCACCACGGTGCCCAGTCGGTGCCACGCGTCCTGTCGTGCGAAGACTGCTGCAGCCTGGGTTCCGTAGGTGTCAAGTTCGTGAGCCATGGTGAAGCCTTTCGGTAGTGGGGTGGTTAGTCCCGTGTTGTGCTGACATGTCTAGTATGTCGTATATGGGCAAGTAGTGCAAGCTTTTTCCGGTGCAATCTCAGTTTTCTTGCGCAGCTACCTCAGTAGTCGCCGCGCCAATCGTGCGCCCTGCGGGTGCCGTGGCAGCTGCTTGCCCCTCGTCGCGCGGCTGCTCGGACCGCCTCGGTTCCGCGGGGAAGTAATCCCTCCCTGCTGCGACCCCCACCCCCTCGTCTTCAGCTCGCGCGGAGCGCGTTTCGTGCCCACCCACATCAGCTGCGCGATGCCCTCGATGAATGGCCGTGCCTACGGGTGCCAACCTGCGCCGGCTGCCGGGCGTAGGGGAGTAGGTCCGGGGGACCGGGCGAAGCACGGGCCCCCGGCCGCGACCCGAAGACCGGCAGCCGGCGCCCGATCTGGCACGGCACAGGCCGCAGGCCGTGACCGCTCTGCGCCCCTACGGGGCGTTGGTGGCCCTCACCGAACGGTGAGGGCCACCAACCGCCTGTCAGGCGCTCTTAGCCGTGGTGGTGCGCTTCTTGGCGGCCTTGGGCATCAGCAGCCGCTCTACGGGGCCGGGGGTGTACCCCCAGGCGGTCATCGCGCCCATCATCCGGGCGTCGGTGGCGCTGGGGGAGCGCCAGGTCAGCCGGCTGGTGCCCTGGTCCCAGGCGGCCAGGATCAGCGCGGCCGCGTGCCGGGTCGCGGCCGGGGCGCTCATCCGCTCGATCCGGGCGGTCTCCTTGGTGTCCTGGTAGGTCCGGGCCGGGGTTTCACCCCGGGCAACCGCGTGGGCGATGAACCGTTCGACATCGACCAGCTTCCCGGTGCCTTTGGCGAACGACGCGAGCCATTCAGCGCGGACCTTCACCGCCGCATCCCAGGCCTTGTTGTTCTCGATCACGGCGCGCCGTTCTGCCTTCTGCTCCTCGCTCATCGGGCCGCTGACCGGCTGGGTGCGCCCGTACGGGTCGGCCACGGTGTGCCCGTTGCCTTTGGGGTCGGTGCACACGTAGATCGGGCTGTACGCGCTGTCGCCGCTGCGCATGTAGGACTTGGCCAGGTAGACCGCGTGCCCCGGGCAGGTCTCGTGCTCTTCTTCCCGGATCGGGCGCGTGGCTTCCCGGGTGCCCAGCAGCCGGGATACCTCGGTGATGGGGGAGCCGTAGGGCGGGCGGTCGATGACCGTCAGGCCCTTGTCCCGCAGGGACGCGGCGGTCACTTCGCGGGTGTTGCGGTCCGCGCGTTCGTCGCGGGCCTGTTGGATGACGTGGGCGGTGCTCTCACCCTCGATGGCGGCTTGAACGATCGAGGACACGACTTGCTCGTCGTCCTCAAACTCGGCGATCGCTGCCGCGTCCAGCAGCGAGAGGCTGTCCTGGTGCTGCGCCAGGGCCGCCGTCGCGGCCGGGGAGGCGCTAGCCGCTGTGGCGGCCTGCACTTCCTCCTTGGATCGGTGGGTGCGCTTGGCGATTTGCGCAGCGGTGAGGCCCAGGCCGCTTAGCTGCTCGTAGGCGACGCGCCGGTCAGCGTTGCTCAGGGCAGTGCGGTGGTCGTTCTCGGCCATCTGCGCCACGATCCGCAGCGCCTCGTCGTCGGCCACGTCGATCACCCGGGCCGGGATCGTGGCGAGTCCAGCCTCGATCGCGCCGAGGGTGCGGCGTTGGCCGTACCGGACGCGGACCTCGTCGCCGTCACTTACGACGGTGACCGGCTCCAAGACGCCCAGGTCACGCAGCGAGGCGACGAATGCGGCATCGAGCTGCACGTCGGCGCGGACATTCGCGGCGACGACCAGCGTGCGCGGGTCCAGCTCCTCGACCGTTCCAACGGTGGCTGTTTCGGCAGTAGTGCCCATTTGATGCTCTCTTTCGGTGATGGGGTGGTTAGTCCCGTGTTGTACTGACATGTCTATTATCGCTTATATGTGCAAGTAGTGCAAGCAATTCAGGGCGTGAGATGTGTCCTTTTGCGGGTATTTCAGTAGTCGCCTCGCGGGTCGTACGCACTGCGGGTGCCGTGGCAGGTGCTGGCTTTCGTCTCGCGCTCGGATCTGGCTGGGTGGTGGCGCGGGTTACGGGCGTTCGTTCGAGCGGGCCGGGCCCCCTCGTCGTGGCTGCTGTTGGGGTGCGCAGCGGATCCGCCGGCTGCACGTGGTGCGCCTGGCGGTGGAGTGGGTGTGCTCTCGTCTGGCGCACCACCCGGGGGGGATGAGTGGCGCACCAGACGAGAACTGCAGCGTGCCGGGAGCGTTTAGGGGCACTCGACCGGCACTGAGCTGCACGCTAAGCGCATCAGTAGGGGAAGCGCTAGGGGTGTCGCCCCACCTTGAGACACGTGGGGCGACACCTCGCCGCGTCAGCGGCGAGGTCGGGGTTGGCCGTGAGCTCTGGCCCGGTGCTGAGCTCCCGGGGGAGGTGCGCATCGGGCCAGAGGGCGGCAGCACCGGGAGAAAAGGTGGGGCCTGCTCGACCGGTGCTGCCTGGTCTCACGGTAGACGCGGCGGGGCAGGGTGGGGTCCCTCGCCCGGCGCAGTTGAAGGGGAAAGCAATGCGCCGAGCGAGGGACTGTGCAGCGCCGACGGGTCCGGGGAAGCCGGTTGGCGCTGTCGGTGACGGTATGGGCTGGATTATCGGCATGTGTTCAGATTGCGGTATTACGACGGTCGTACGTCTGAGGCGCTTTTGGGTGGGCTGGGCCATAGGTTTCGCGTGGATGGGTGCCGCCCTGCCTTCCCGGGGGGAGGAGGGCGGCACCTTGACCGCGTTAGCGGTCGGTGCGCTGCTGGCGGTGGATCTGCGCCAGGAGCAGCAGCGTCAGCAGCTGCGTTGCGGGTCATGAGCACGGGTGTTCTCCCATCCGGTTGTCGGTGATGCTGGCTAGGGTGTGCTGAGCGGGGCCCGGACCGGCTCTTACCGACCCGGACCCCTGACTCAGCTAGCGGTCAGCAGACCGCCTACGACGTCGCCGAGCTGTCACTCGGCGGCGTCGCTCGCTTTCGCGGCGGCGGTTACTGGCTGCCGTGCCGAGCGTCGCCACTGCACCTGCAAGCAAGACCACTTGCGTGATCCAGCCGCAGGATCGTTTCGACGATCGACATACCGGCATCTCCTCCTCCCTCAACTGGACCCACCGACCGCGGCGGACCTGCCGCGGCCGGGCCCGCATGGGGCGACCCCTGGACGCCCGCGGTGAGGGTGGGCCGTCCAGGCCGAAGAGTCCCGGCGGGTGGCCGCGAAATAAGCGCAGCGAGGAACGAGCGCAACGCGTGGCCGCCCGGTGGGGCGTGCCTTGACGGGTCGGGCCCCCGGCGTGCTGGGCTGGGTGAGCCCTGTGCGTGCCAAACCCGACCACCTACGGACCCCGACCGGCCCGTAGGGCCGCAACGAGCACGGGCCGGCACAGCCGGCGCCGCCAAGGGGTCTGCGACCTGGTGCACGCGGTCACGGGGCAGGTGGGGGGTCCAAGGGGTCTGCGACCTGGTGCACGCGGTCACGGGGCAGGTGGGGGGTCCAGGCGGCCGCAGGCCCCGCGTAGCGGCGCGTCAGCGGCCTGGAGGCCCACCAGTGCCGTGACACACCCCACAGCTGGCAGCGTGAACGCAGCCATGCACTGCAGGGGACCGGGCCGGCGCGGGGTTGGCCGGCCGATCACAGTGCCGCAGCGCAGCGAAGGCCCCGCACCCTCGCCCCTGGTGGGGCATGATGCGTCGAATGCGCCAGAAGGAATTCCGGGCCGCGGCGCTGCCCGGCGTCATCCTCGGGGGGTTTTGCGGCTTAGTCGCGGTGTGGGCGGTCTTCCCAGGAATGAACGCACTCGGCTTTCACGCGTTTTGGCAGCACATCCTTGGCGCCGTCGTCGCAGGTTTGATCATCGGGCTCGGCGTAGGGCTCATCCGGCGACGCGTAGCGGCGCGGAACGTCACGCGTCAGTAGCTGCTTAGACGGCGCAGGTTTTCATCTGGCGAGGTGCACAAGCAGCTGGTGAGGAGGGAGGGGGTCGGTGGTGTGAGGAGACGGGCACGCCCCAGCGGTCACCGAGATCTGGAGAAGGGTTCACAGGCGGCTGGTCGACGCCCGTAGCACGTGCCAGGTGATGGGCACAGGTCACCTGGTCGCGTTGTGTCGAACGCGTGTTCGAATACGCTGGGCGGGGTGGGGCAGTCCAGGTCCGAGCGCACGTGGCCGCGGCCACGGACGACCCGGCACGTATGGGTCAGATCCAAAGACCTGCACCCGCACCAGCCACCGGATCAGGGCCTGGTCGTTGCCTGGAGGCGCCGCTCGTGGGTGTGGGAGGCGCTGGTGGTGATCGTGCGGCTACGACCGGGGGAGGAGCCAGTCGTCGTGCAACGGTGGGTGCCGGCCAAGGATCTGCGGCCGGTGCCAGCCGATCCGAACCGGGCGTTTGGTCTGCACTGACACAGGGTCAGCTGCTTGCAACGTCCTCACGCCCGCGGGTGTGGGGCGGGGCGGATGAAGTAGGCGCCCAATCGGGTCATGCCGTCGTGGTTGATCGCCCAGGTCGCGGGTTTCGGACCGCGATGCTCGTGCAGGGCGACGAGGCCAATGTCGCGCAGCTGGGTCAGCCGGTCCCGGGTCACCGTGGGCTCGAGCTGGGCCAGCTCCTGGACCTGATGGCGGGTGCAAGGGCCGCGCTGGGCCAGCACGCCGAGCACGGTGATGGCGCCGGCCCGGCCAAGCACCCGCATCTTGTGCTGCACCACGGCCGAGTCCGGGCCGGAGAGCCAATCCTGCACCGCACCCGGCGGCCACGTGGCGCTCTCGGCGTCCGAAGACGGTGGCGTGTTGGTGCTCACGAGGTGCAGTCTGGCTGCGACAAGGCGGCTTAGAACGGTGATTCGTCGACATCCCACCCGCCGACGTCGACCAGCTCGTGCAACTGTGCGCGGCGGTGGGCCGGGTCAGGACAGGGCCTGGCCCCGTCGAGCTGGCCCTGTGCGTCGCGGATCTCGATCCACCCCTCGCACTCATCCCGGTCGCACCGGCCCGTTGGCGCCGGGGCAGGCGTGGTGAACGCCGCGCCGGGGTGGTCGGCTTGTTCGTCGAGCTCGCGCAGCATCGCTGCGAACAGCACTGCGGGGCGGGTGCGCACGGCCCGGTCGGCAAGCGGGGAGCGTCGGCCTTGCCGCAGCGCGGCGTCGGCCAGGGCGTGCACCAAATCGTCCGCGGTCCAGGCGGGCGTGCACATGGTGAACCGTGTCAGAGCCGGGGAGAGGCGTCTGGGGCCCTCGGAGGCCAGCCAGGGCAGGGTCTGGGCCATTTGCACGGCCAGTCGACGGACCGCTGAGCGGTCGGACCCTCTTGGTCGAGGCTGTCGCGGCGAAGCCGCGGCCGCTTTCTGGCCGCTCGCGGCCTGTTTCGGTTTGACGGAAGGGTTCTCACAGTCCGGTTGGGCTGGAAGTGGGGTACCTCTGGTAGGGGTATCTATCCACAGTTCACGCGGGATCGCAGTGGGGCAGGTGAAGGCCACTTCTGTGGATAACCCTCGCTGGCGAGAGCCGCGGCGGCGTGCGGCGGTGCACTCGGTGACGTTGAGCATGCGCCCGGTCTGGATGACGACCTCCAGGCCAATCTCTCGTGCCACTCGTTGGCACACCTTGACCGCGTTCACGCCCACCTGGAGCACGCTGGCGACAGTGTCGGGGCGCACGATGCACCGCCTACCGGTACCGACCAGGGCATACCCAGACCGGACGGTCAGGTAGCGACGCATCAGGTTCGGCGAGACGCGTCGATGCAGTTTGTCGGCGTGCACGGCTAAGGCGACGGGCACCACGGTGGTCAGCCAGTGCTCGCGGCTGACCCACACCGGCACCCGGGCGTACGCCCCGTCGGGGGCGTACTGGTGATGGCCCCGTGTGGCGTTGGTGGGGCCGCGGTCGTCTTGGTGCCACCGGGGCAGCACCGAGGGGCGCTGGCGGCAGGCCAGCTCGACGTACGGCGCGTCGATCGGAGCGCAGGCACGGTGGGTGAAGACACGCCCTAAATCTGGGTGCGCAGGATTGTGGCGTGTCAGGGCAGCATGAGTTATCTTGGGCAGCACGAAGCCACCTATCTGGGCGATACGGATTCGTAGCCGGCTGGTAACCGGCGCAGAACTTAAGAGCTAGACGACAGGCCGCCGCTGGTAACGGCGGCCTTTGTCGTATCGGGGCGCTGCCCCGATCGGCTATCCGGTCATGGGAAGCCGATCTTGTTGAAGGTCGTGATGGGGAGCCTGATCAGGCATACCCAAGTGATCGGCTAGGACCGTCACCATGTAGTCGCTGATGCTCATCCCAGCGTCGGCCGCGGCATCCCGTACCGCCTTGTCGAGGGGCTGTGGGGCTCTGCAGCCGAGTAGCGCGCGTGCGCCCTTGCTCGGTCGTCCCATGGGGCGAGTGTGGCCTAGAGGAATAACGGTTACAACCATCTGAGAAGGTGTGTCGCGCGTGGGGCAAGAGTTGCGCGTGAGACTCGACTGCGGCGCTGTTGTGGTTTATCAACCTGCTTTGGTGGCTCAGACGTGAGCCTGCGCTGCAGGTCCATCGTGTGCATCTCGGGCGTGCGTCGAACAGCACGTGTGCGCGGCTACTGTTCTGTGGCCTCGGTGTTGCGCCTGGGGCTAAGTCAGCCGGTAGGAGAATCCGGCAGCCCAACGCTGCTGCGCGCGTAGGTGTCTTGGGGATGATGCGCCGAAGGTGCGTACGAGTTAGTCGAGCGTGACCGGTAGCGCTGAAGTGTGTGTATAGACGGACTGCCCACAGGGCGCCTGGACACGATTATGGTGTGGGCGAGGGGAAGCGGGCCGGGGCCGTTTGGCTATCCAAAATCTGGGGTCTGTGCTGCGGCTTGCCTAAGACCATCAACAGGGAGAAGTGATCTACATATGAAGCGTCGCACACTGGCTGCTGTCACAGCAGTCGTTACGGCTGCTGCTGTTGCACCCGCGGCAGGTGCTTATGCCGCGGGTACCGGTAGCAGCAAGACCACCCTCGCCAATTCCGGTGTGGCCGGGCTGATTGGCGGCAGTAGCCGGGTGTCCTATTCGGCCCCACTCGAAGCCGATCAGAGCCTGAGCCTGGCTCTTCAGCTGCCACAGCGCAATACGGGTTTGGCGAACGCCTTGCTCGCGAAGGGCACCGTCGTGTCTACAGCGACGTACGCCAAGATGTTTGGCGCCTCCCCGGCTCAGCTCAAAGCCGCCACCGCCTGGGCAAGATCCCAGGGCCTGACGGTGACCTCGGTCAGCGCCGCATCTGGTCAGGTGCAGGTCACTGGATCAACCACCCGGGTGAACAAGGCTTTCGGTGTCACGATGCGGGCCGCGACCTTGGGTTCGACCCGCGGGTACGCCGCTCAGGGCACGCCTGCCGTACCGAGTGCGCTGGGCATCACGGGGGTGTCGGGCCTGACCTCGCTGCACAAGATGGTGCCGATGAACACGGCAAACCTGGCCACCAAGCGCACTTCGCTGACAACCCGCGCTGTGGCGCCTCACGCCAATGGCGCCACGGACGGTTCGACCGCGTGTGCCCCGTACTGGGGTGACCATCTTTACCCCGCGGCGAAGAAGTACTCCGTGGAGTCCAACTACCTGTGCGGGTACCTGCCCCAGGACCTGGCGGTGATGTACAAGAACTCCGCCGCGTCGAAAGCAGCCCCCACTCTCGGGATCCTGTTGTGGCATGACGACCCGCAGGTTCAGAGCCTGACCAACACGTACATGGCGGCCGCGAAGTACGCGCCACTGACCAAGTACAGCAAGACGGTGGCGGCCGCGAACGCCAACGACGCGAAGTGTGACAACTCGCCCGGTGAGCAGGACCTGGATGTGCAGTCCTCTCACTCGATCGCACCGGATGCTGCCATTCACTACTACGGCGCCGCGAGTTGCTTCGACGCGGACCTGACGAAGCAGTTGCAGCTGGCCGTTGACCAGCACGTTGTTTCCACCATCAGCATGTCGTTCGGCAGCCCTAGCGACGCGGGCATGTCGGCAGCGGAGAAGGCTGCATGGGATCGCCCCTTGCGGCAGGCTGCGCTGACCGGGATCAGCGCGTTCGCCTCCACCGGTGATGCGGGAGACAACTCCTTCACCGAGGGTCACCCGACGGTGAGCTACCCGGCCGCGAACGCTTACCTCACCGCTGTTGGCGGCACAACGGTCGGGATGCGCAAGGACGGATCGTTTGCCACCGTGACCGGCTGGGAGTCTCGTTTCTTCACCCAGGCCAACACCAACGTCGCCTCCTTCGTCGACGTCACCAGCAGTACAGCCGCCCAGCAGGGCAACTACAGCGGTGGCGGCGGCGGGTTGAGCTCCACGTGGGCCCAGCCCACCTGGCAGCACGGTGTCATCAAGAGCTCGTCCACGCGGCGTGCGGTGCCGGACATCTCGGCCATCGCAGACCCGTACACCGGATTCACGATCCGCACGACCGAGCAAGGCCAAACCGGGTACATCGCGTTCGGCGGGACCAGCCTGGCCAGCCCGGTCACTGCAGCCCTGGTCGGCATCGCTAAGGCCACCAACAAGGCGGTCATCGGCAACGTGGCACAGAAGCTGTACTCCATCGGTTCGGCCATCTCAGATGTAAACGCACCGTCGAAGTCGGGCGAGTTCCTCAAGACATCCGCGGGGCAGAACATTGTCGTAGGCAACGACGCCAAGCCCCAGAGCCTGGTCTCTGCCAAGGGATGGGACAGCGCGACCGGTTTGGGCACACCCAACGGTGCAGCCTTCCTGTCGGCAATCAAGTAACCGCTCGCGGATCGGTGGCCGGGAATCAACAGGTTCCCGGCCACCGGCCACACGGTTCGTACTCCCGCCAGGTCATGGCTACGGGACGAACACCCACATCAGGTAGCACCCATTCACTCACATGAGAACCGCCCGCGTTGTCCGCGCGGCCACGGATGCTACTGATCCTTATCCGTAATACTGAGAGGAAAAATTCGATGAAGCGCAACACCGCGCTCTTTGGCGCATCAGCCGCCGTCGGCATCACGGCCGCGGCGGGTCTCATCATCACCAGCGCGAACAGCTCCGCTGCCGTGTCTTCACCGGCGTTGGGAATCGCGTACAGCACAACCACCGGGTCCAGTGGCTTCCGAACGGGGCACGTAGCGGATCCGGACGGAACCTTTTCCGCCAACGCAGCGGTGTCGGGCCACACCGCCACCATCACTGGGTATGCGATGCCGCTGTTGAACGTCAGCGGCATCAGCGTCACTACCTCCTGCGTGGGCACCAATGCTCGCACCGTTGTCACCGGGGGTGGAGCGGCTGGCACGTACACCGCGCGAACGACCGTGTCGGCAGCGAAGTTCACCGGTAACGCCAATGCGGTGGGAACGGTGACGTTCTTGCCGAGGTTTGGTGTGAACACGGTGGGTGCCTATTACGACTTGACCGCGGCGGGTCTGGGTAAGTACATCGAGCTTGGTGCTGTGAACTGCGCGGCTGCGTCGACGACCACGTCGACGAGCACCCGTACATCGACTAGCACCACGTCCCCGACGTCTACTCGTACGTCGACCAGCACCTCAACCGGCACCTCTACGTCCACCTCAACGCCGACCAGTACCTCCACCTCGACGGGCACGCAGCCGCCAACCCCGACGGCTACCACCACCACGCTGCCCGTTACTGGCTGACGTAAGCCTTACAGTCCTCGTGGTGAGAAAAACCCCCGCACGCATCTGCGTGCGGGGGTTTTCTCATTCGCTTACACCCAGGTGGGTCGCACAGCCTGGATCAGGCTTGCTCATTACGCCAGGACTAGCTCAGACGCCGCCACTGACGTAGAGCGTCTGTCCGGTTACGTAGGTCATGCCGGCGTAGTCGATGATCGCGGAAGCGATCTCGTCCTCGTGCGCGATGCGGTGCATGGGGATGCCGTCTTTCATTCGCTCGATGACCGCTGGTGGCGCCGCGTTGAGCATGTCGGTGTCGGTCGCGCCCGGCGCTAGGGCGTTGATGCGGATACCGCGTGCAGCTCCTTCACGGGCGGCCGACCGCACGAAGCCTTCAAGCCCGGCCTTGCTGGCGGTGTAGTTGCTTTGCGCGGTCTGGCCCACCTTGGCGCCGGTGGAGGAGAGCAGGACGATCGAGCCCTTACGGGCACGCCACATGCCCTTCCAAGCGTTTCGGACAACGTTGATCGGTCCGATGAGGTTGGTCTCGATGACCTCGCGGACTTCTTCGTCGGACATCCGGATGAGGAAGTTGTCACGCGTGATGCCCGCGGTGACGACTAGGACGTCCAACGGGCCGTGTGCCTCGACGGCGGCGGCGAGAGCCGCTTGAACACTGGCGTTGTCAGTGACATCGGCTTCGAGGCCTAGCACCCCTTCGGGGACGGTGCCACCTGCGCGTCGAGTGCCCGCGACGTGGTGGCCAGCCTCCTGGTATTTGCGCGCTGTGGCGCGTCCGATGCCCCGACTGGCGCCGAACACGAGGACTGAAAGCGATTCACCCATGGCCGCCACACTAGAGCGCTAGATCGGCTCATACGATCGAGGTTTGGTGGGGAAACGAGGGGTGAGCAGGTAGTGCCAGCAAAGGTGGACGTCGAGAACGAGTGGGTCCTTATCGACCCGACAGGTTCACTGCTTGCGGTGGGGGATACCCCCTACAAGGCGGTGAGCCCGCAGGGAATTCTGGCTCCCCAGGGTCGCCGGCTGCTGCTGCCAGCTATCGAGGAGGTCATTGCCTCGGGCAACCCGGTAGAGCACCTGACCGACGGTGTTGTTGTGCGAGCCCTGCCGATCGTGACGGCCAAAACTGGGTCGCTGACAGCAGTGCATGCGATTTATCGCGCCCAGCACGAAGCTGAGCGCGACCGGCCCATCGTGGGCTGCTGGGAGTGGGAACTGGAGAACGTCCACGCCGAGCGGGCGATCCACATCTACTGGGACGACGCCATGTTCAAGCTCTACGAGCTGGACCGCACAGACCCCGAATTTGCTGACCTGACCAGCGGCGCAACTCCGATGCCGGCATGGTTGAACAACCTCATCGCGTTCGAGCATCGCGCCGAGATGTACACCTACCTCGACCAGTGGATCCATAGCCCCGGCAACAAGGTGCCGATTTTTCGGTACCACATCATGACCGGCCGGGGTGAAGCCCAGCCGTCGACAAAGCAGCTGCGGTTTGCTGGCGACGGAGAGCGAGTGGGGGACACCCTGTGGCTGCGTGGGATCACTCATGAAGCTCCCGAGGGTGACGGACACGTTATCCCCGACTTCATCGAAGTGCGATCCGAAGATCTGTTACGCGCCGCCTTCGACCTCACCGACGCCGCTCTCGCCGCGATCGACACCCGAACGTGGTCGCTGTACATGTGGTCAAAGGCCCAATGGGTAAAGGCACGGCTTACTGCCCCCGGAAACGGTTCATTGCTGAACCTGTTGAAGCTCGACGACCTGGGCGCGGTCCAGTCGTACCTTGCCGCGGCCGCGAAGACGCCCGCTGTCGCGGAGACCCCGATCGTGGCGCGTTTTCAAACCGAGGCGGGTGATTACGAACCGTTCCTCATCCGGGCGAGCGGCGTCGACGCGGGAACGGTCAAAGGGCGGTTCGTGCTGTGCCGCATCACCCCCGGTTGAGCAAGTTCGTGACCCGGGCCTGTCCGTCGTGCGTGCTAGCGTTGAGATCGACTTGAACCCCTCATACCGGTCGGTGTAGGCGGTGTCACTGAGCAGCTGTCCAGCTCTTCACTCACACCCCTAGCCAAGGAAGCCCGGTATGACGTCTGACTGGCAGATCACCGAAGTCGCCACTGGCATTCACTTCGTCGAAGGTCCGGCCTCGAATTGGGTCATCCTGATCGACGGTGACGCAACCGCTCTCATCGACTGTGGGTACCCGGGTGACTGGACTGCGCTGACGGCCTCGCTTGCCGCGGCGGGCAAGCACCCGGACGACGTAGACCAGCTGCTCGTCACCCACGCCCACGCCGACCACATCGGCTCGGCGGAGCGCCTGCGCCGGGATCACGGAACCGAAGTGATCGCGTGCGGTCCGGAGGCGCAACACGCACGCCGGACGGTCCTTCACCAGGTCACCAAGGCCGAAGTTGAAGCGCAGGCGGCTGACCCCCTCGTGCGGGTCTGGATGGACCACGCGATCGCGGCCGGCGGCCTCGGAGATGTCGCTGTTGCCAAGGTAACGGAAGTGCCGCCAGGAGCAGCGATTGCCGCGGCCCACAGGCCAATCCCTCACCTGCTGCCCGGGCACACGCCGGGACACACGGTGTACGAGCTGCCGGAGGCGCAGGTGGTCGTGGTGGGGGACGGACTCGTCAGCGGTCACGCCATCAGCAAGCATCAGGGGCCGCAGATGCTGCACCCGATGTTCCACACCGACCCCCTGATGGCGGAGCGAAGCCTGGAGCGGCTGTCCGCGCTACCGGGCGAGGTCGTGCTTCCCGGGCACGGCCCGGCGATGCAATGCAGCCCAGCGGCGGCGGTGGCGGCCGTCCGCGGAACGCGGACGCTGACGGGGGCGCCCGGTCGACACTCGAGCCCGACGCCAGACGGGCAGCAAACCGCGCAGAGCGCGCCCGCGCGCTCCGTGGGGAGCTCGACGACCGATGAAGTTGCCGAGGTGCTGCGTGAATGGCTCAGCTCGGCAGGTGTCCCATGTGAGGCACGCGGTCGTGTACTGCAGGAGATTGCTTGCCGTCAGGCCAGTGGTTCGCGCTGGTCGTCCGCGTCGTAGGTGATCGCCTCGATGACAGCTTCCTGCTCTTGGTGCGTCATAGAACGGAACTGTGTGACTGCCTGAACGACGCGGTCGTTTGCGGTTGAAGGGGTGTCCAGAGCGCGGCGTATCGCCTGGCGCACAGCAGGATCGGTGAAGTACAGCAGCGGCTTGCCTAAGACCTCGGCAAGGTTCGCCATGAGCATCGTGGTCGGTGCTGCGTTGCGGCCATTACACAGCTGACGAAAGTGAACCGACGACAACGGAGTTCCGAGGTTCGTGACCTCGACGGCGATCCGATCGTTGGTCCAGTTACCTTCTGGATGAGCCCTGCGCAGATCATCGGTGGCTTCCTTGAGCGCATCGCTGAGCCCAGGGATGTCACGCGACACCACAATCGCCCTCCGTCGACGTCTCAACACGACGAGCGGAGCCAGGTCCGTCGTCTCGGCCAGGTCCCAACCGTAGGGGGTGACCTCATCACTCGCCATGCCAGGTGCGCCTCTCGCCATCATTCAACAAGCATCGTGCCAAAACAGAGTGTTTGCGCTGTGCCTACTTAATGATATTTAATCATCGCAGCGTCGCAGATGCGACTAACTGGCAGCTATACGGGGCGGGGTCAGAGCGATGGGGAAGACGTTTGATCCATCGGTGGTGCCGGTCTACCCCAAGGTGCGGCTGAGTCTGGTCCGTGGCCAGGTCACGGTGGATGACGAACCGGTGACGGTCCCGCCGGGGATGACGCCGCAAGAGGCCGGGGTGCAGGTCGTTGCGGCTCGTGCCGCGGCACGGGAGGGGGCCATCCAGGCAATACAGGCGGTCGCTTCAGACGAAGCCGGAAACACGTGGCGCATGGTCATCGACGCCGACGGGCGGGTGTGGCCGCTCACCGAGTCAGGGGCCTCTGCATCAACGGATGGGTCGACGTCTCGGAACGGTCAGAAGCGGACCGGGGTGCGCGTTGCGGTGCTGGGCACGGCGGTGGTCCTGGTCGGCGGCGGAATCGCTGGCATCGTGGTCGCGCACCACGGTGAAGCCCCAGCTCCGCATGCCGCGGTGACGCGCACGGTGACGCCGTCGGCGACGCCGACGGAGCTGCCGGTGGCCGCTCCGGTGGGCTGGTCTCCGCAGGCCGCCTGGTCCTCTGCGGCCGTGGCCTCGGTCGATGCCTCCCAGCAGACAGCCTCACCGGTGGCGGTGGGCGGCCGGTCGATCTACGCCGTAACCACCCACGGCAACGGTGACCTGGCCCTCAGCGCGTTGAGCGCACGGACCGGCGCCCCGGTGTGGAGCAAGGACCTTGCGGGGTCCTCGGTCACGACCGGCCCGACCCTGGGCCGTGTTGCGGGGGTTTCGGTGGTGATGGTCGCCACCGACACAGACGTGAGCGCCTGGTCGATGACCGGACAGCGGTTGGGGGACTGGCCCGTCCCCGCGTCAGGCACCGACACGACGGTGCTGCTGACGCCTGCGGGACCGATCATTCCCCGGTCACAGACCACCGTCTCCATCGTGGGCCTGGGCGGGAAGCTGGTCACGCGTGCGCTGCCCCCGGGTGGGCATGCGGTCGCGATTTTGCCCAAGGACACGCTGCTGGCCACCGACACCGGCGGGCACGCGTGGAAGGTCACCTCGCCGACAGTGGCAGGTAACCCGATCACGTTGCCGGCCCCGAAGGGCTGGACCGGCGGGACGACAGTCGCAGTTACTGAGACGACGTTGATCCAGCAGTGGACGCCCGCGAAGGCCACCAGTACCGGGACGGTGGTGCTGCGCGCGACTGCTCTGAATGGGTTGCGCGCAGGGTGGACGACGGGGTCGATCGACACCCAGAACGCGGCCTCGCCGCTGCTGATGTCGCCGTCGGGGACGGTCGGGGTGCTGGGGTCTTCGGTGGTCGATTTGCGCACCGGTGGGTTGCACTCATTACCCGCGGGCTGGACTACGCAGTTGGCCGGCGATCAAGTCATCTGGTGCACCAACGCTGACCAGCAGACCGTTGCCGCCACGACAACGGGTGTGCCTCTGGGCGGTGCCAGCACCGGCACGACGTCAAACCTGAACAACGCGAACGGTTCCACGGATCCGGTGATCCCGGCCGGTGTCGTGGGCACCTCGGCGCTGGTCATCGGGTCGGCTGACGACACGCCCCGCCTGTACTTGCTGCCGAGCACCACCGCGACGGGATCTGCGACGGCCTCGACGCCGTCGAGCGTGCCGTCGACAACCGTGGCGCCCGCCCCGAGCACACCGGCGAAGAAACTGACCACAAAGACGACCAAGAAGCCCGCGTCGTCGAAGAAGACATCGGCGAAGACCTCCACTGCGGGTGGGAAATAGCCGTGGGCGGCAAGGGCATCGGGGGAGCGGTGCTGGGTGTGGCCGCGATTCCGGTGATGGTTGTCGTCGCCGTCTCCGGCGCTGCACCGACGCCCCCCACAGCTCCAGGCGGCGGGCTCAACAGTGCTGGAATCCCGGCCGACCTGGTTCCGCTGATCCAGGCTGCCGGGACGGTCTGTGCGGGCATCACCGCACCGGACATTGCCGCTCAGCTGAAAGCGGAATCCAACTTCAACCCCAACGCCACCAGCTCGGTCGGTGCGCAGGGGATCGCGCAGTTCATGCCCGGCACGTGGAAGACGTGGGGGCAGGACTACAACCACAACGGCACCAACTCACCCCTGGACCCCGGGGACGCGATCCCGGCGCAGGCGCACTTCATGTGCGCGCTCTACGCCCAGGTCAGCTCGCTGCTCAAAGCGGGCGCGGTGAAGGGTGACCCGAACGATCTGGCGTGGGCGGCGTACAACGCCGGCCTGGGCGCGGTGCAGGCCGCCGGCGGTGTCCCACAGAACGGGCAGACCCCGGCCTACATCGCGAACATTCGCAAGTTCCTGGCTCAATTCACCCTGCCCGGTGGTGGGTTGGCCGCCGGTGCGTCCCTGGCGCAGACGGTGCTGGCGTACGCGTGGCACACCAACCAGGGCCAGGACCACCTCGCGCAGATGCCGCAGTACGCCGCCGCGGTCAAGGCCGCAGAGACCAGCGGTCACTTCTACGCCCACCAGATCGGGGAAGTCCCGATCGGCCGCCCGGAAGGGGATCACTGCTCCGCGACCGTGTCGCTGATCGCGACGACCGCGGTTGACCCGACCTACAACGACAGCGGTCTGCTCGCCCAGGGCGCGGGGTTCGTCCCGGTCCAGGAGGCCTGGCTGGCCGCGCACTGGCAAGCCCTCGGCTCCGCGTCGTCCCTCAGCCTGTCCCAGCTGCGCCCTGGTGACATCGGGATCAGCAACGGCGGGGGCCTGACCCACGTGTGGATGTACGTCGGGTCCATTCCGGGGTTCACAGGCAACTTCGTTGAGGGCTCCTACGGCTACGGCTCCCACGTGGGGTTCGCGCCCCAGGCTCGCCAGTCCTCCACCGTGCTCTACGCCGGTCACCCGAACGCCGTCTACTACCGGAAGAAGTGACGATGACCAGCTCGCGCACCTCTGTAGCGATCGCCATCGCGATCGGCGCCTTCGCACTGTCTGGGTGTGCCAACAAGGGCGCCAAGACCCCGGTGACGGTCACCGTCACCCCGTCACACGCCGTGACCTCGTCGACGAGCAGCTCGTCGACGCCGACCATCCCGACCACGACCCTTCCCGCCGGGCGGGCAGGTACTCCGCGCGGGGGAGCGCCGAATCTCGGCGGGGTGAACCAGCAGGACGCGTCGGCGGTCGCGGCGGCAGTGATGCAGGTGTTTGCCACCCAGGACACCGCGATCGACACCACCACGTTGGACGCGGAGCGCCGCGCGTCCGCCCTGTTGGGTTCGCCGCTGCTGCAGGCCGTACGAGCCCCGTTGTCCGGCAACGGGGGCGGGGGAGCGGCCTGGACCGTCCTGACGGCGCACCACGGGTTCACCACCGCCAGCGCCAAGACCGTCCCGATGAGCGACGTTCCGGATCAGACCGGCGACAGCCCCACCCTCGCCGTCCGCCAGGTCGACGTCACCACCACCGGGCACGGCACCGCCGGCTGGACCAGCAAGCCCACCGCGGCGGTGTGGATCGTGACCTGCCGCCGCGCAGCCGCAACCGGGCCGTGGCGGGTCACCCAGGTCTACGACCAGACCCCTTAACCAGCCCGGCTCACTCACAGACCAGCAGGACCACGACGGGAGAGGCACATGACACAGAACACCCAGCACACCTCGAGCGAGGCCACCGGCACGCCTCGGATGCTGATCATTGGGGAGGGTCAGTTCATCCTCGACGGGCAGGTCGTCCCCGTCGCTGGCGGCAGTAGTGTCCACCAGGCCGCGATCACGCACATCGCCTCTCAGACGAGCGGTGTGGTGCAGGTGACCGCCGTCGATGACGGGGGCACCCAACAGCTGCAGGTCGGTCCCGACGGAACCGTCACGTCCGTTGGGACCGCACCTGTCCTGCCAGCCGCCAGGACGCAGGCGGGGCCTGCGGTTGCCCCCCAAGTGCCGCCGCAGGCCCCTGGCGGGACTGTATCGGCCACCTCGGCTGGGGCCGAATCGGCATCGGGGGCAACGCAGGAAGCGCCGCGGACGGGCGCGGCGCGTACACCGTACACAGAGCCGGTCGGACAGTCGGTCGCCGCAGTGTCAGCACCGGAGGTCCCACAGTCGCGTGCGGAGCGACGCGCGTCGGTGACGTTCCTGCCGGGCGCGGATGAGGCGTTTTCTGGGATGACGACGCCGACCAAGGTCGGCGGCTGGCACGGGTTTCTGCAGAGCATCGGCCTGAAGAAACGAGTCGAGGGACCGACCCCGGAGCAGATCACCGAGCGGGCGGAGCTACGGGCGATCTCCCAGCACTGGGCCGGGCCGCGGACGATCGGAATCGTCAACCCCAAGGGCGGTGCGTGCAAGACCCCGACGACGGTGCTGCTGGCGGCCATGTTCGCCCGCTGGGGCGGCGCGGGGTGCTTGGCATGGGACAACAACGAGACCCGCGGAACGATGGGTTGGCGCACCGAAGAAGGGCCCCACGAGGCCCACGTGCGCGACCTCCTCGGCGCAGCCGACGAGCTGATGCGCCCCGAGGCCCGTGCAGCGGACCTGGCGGCGTACGTGCATCACCAGACCGAGGACAAGTTCGACGTGCTGCGGTCCAACCCGCACTCCATCGCACCCGAAGAACGTCTGACCACCGCGGACTTCGATGCACTGCACCGGGTCGCCTCGCGGTACTACCGGCTGGTCTTCATCGACTCCGGCAACGACGAGTCCGCGGCGAACTGGTTGCGGATGATCGAGCACACCGACCAACTGGTCGTGGCCACCACCACCCGTCCCGATCACGCCGAGGCCGCCCGGCTGGTGCTGGACGACCTGCGCAAGCAGAACGACGCCGCTGCGCAGCTAGCCGACGACGCGGTCGTAGTGGTCGCCCACGCCGACCAGGAAGAGGCGCCCAGCGCGGAGTACCTGGCCCGCTTCGAGGCGTTGGCCCGTGCCGCGGCACCGATCCCGTACGACCCAGGGATGCGTGCAGCGCACCTGCGCCTGGACGGGCTACGCCCCGACACCCAGGTCGCGTGGCGGCACGCCGCCGCGTTGGTCGCCGACGGGCTGGGTCGCCGGTGAGCGCCCCATCGCTATCGCGCGGCCGCAAAGACCCGGCCCCGGTCAACCCGTTCCTGCCCGCGGCACCACCGCCCGAGCCGGTGCAGGAGGCCATGCCGGTCGATGAGCTGCTGGGGGAGGACCTGGCGGCTACCGGCCCGGCTCGCCCATTGGGGATTCAGGCACCCGTGGGGGCCTCGTTGCCGCGCACGTTCGCCGGCCCCGAGGCCCGCACGTACATGGTGGGTCTGCACGGCGGCGCCGGTGTCACCACCCTCACGCAGCTGCTCGGGGAGCAGGTCGCGGTCGATGCCGGAACGAAGGTCCCGCTCGGTGGCACCCCGAAGGTGCTGCTCGTCGCGCGCACCCACGCCGCCGGCCTTGCCGCGGTGCAACGCGCCGGACAGGTCTGGGCCGCAGGGCAGCTCTCTGATGTCGAGCTGCTGGGCCTGGTCCTGGTCGACGACGGACCCCGCATCGGCAAAGCCCAGCTGTCCGCGTGCCGTCAGGTGATGCAGATCCTTCCCCGGACCTGGCGGATCGGGTGGGTCGAATCCTGGCGCACCCAGACCACCCCGGAGATCTCGGCCGCCCCGTTGCGGGTGCGCCGCACCGTTAACCAGCTGCGCGCGATCGGCGCACCTCGAACCGTCAACAGCACCACCAACGAAGGGAACCCGTCATGAACACCACCGTCTCCACCCGCGTCGCCGCGCACCTATCGAGCCGCCTGTCGGCCTCCGGCATCCAGAAGCCCCCCGGCGTCGACGGCCTGACCAAGGTCGTCGGCTGGTCCATGTGGGCCGTCGCGCTGCTGTGCGTCCTGGGTTTCATCGGCGGCATCGCCTACCTGGTCATCGGAATGATCGAAGGCCGGGAGATCCACGGCGTGAAGATCATCGGCATCTCCCTCGTGGGCGCCGTCGTCGTCGGCTCAGCGACCACCTTCATTGCAACGTTGACCGGCGTCAGCATCGTCTGACCGACTGGTCACCACATTCGCCGATCCTCAACCTCTAGGAGGCGGGCATGGCTCGCGACGACAACAACGAAAACGACGACACCGCCGGTGGCGGCATCGCCAGCTCCCCCGTGTGGTGGGCAGCCGGTGGCGTAATCGTGCTGGTCATCGCCGGCCTGCTGTGGATCCTGCTCAGCAGAGGCGGGTCCGGGTCGACCGCTACACCGACCCGGACTGTCACCGCCTCACCCACCGTCAGCACAACAGGCACCGGCAGCCTGTCCGGGACCAGTACGGCGACCTCGAGTACCGCGTCGGGGGTTGGTGGATGCAATGTTCCGGGCGGCAACGGACTCGTGCCCACGTCGGCGATCCCGGCGACGTGGCAGACGGTCGGCGCGGTTGCAGTACCTGTGTCATCGACAGCTGGACCTAAGACGATCACCGGCCCCGAAGGCAGTTTGCGGTCGTGTTACCAACACTCGCCGACAGGCGCCGTGATCGCGGCGATGAACATTGCGTTGGCGAGCAGTTCCTCCAATGGCCATGCCGTGATCGAGCAGGGGTACACACCCGGCCCTGGCAAGACGGAGGCTGAACAACTCCCAGCCGATCCCTCGAACGCGGCGATAGCGGGATTCAAAACGGAGGCCTGCACGCAGAGCTCGTGCCTAGTGCGGATTGCCATCACGGTGCAGGGCCAGAACATCGAGGGGACGATGCCGATGGTCTGGTCTGGTGGCGACTGGAAGGTGAATGGGCAGGTCACCGGTGTCGCCCAGGCCGTCGTTATCACCAGCTTGGCCACCTACGTTCCGATGTCACCGTCAGCTGGCGGAGGAACGTCGTGATCGCGGGAGCGGGCCGGCCGGTTGCGGTTGGGGGTTGTCTCGACCCCACCAAGGCGATCGGATGCGTTGTTGGGTCAGCTACCAAGAGTGGCTTTGAGGAGGTCGTCAAGGCCTTCGGTGATGGTGCGCAGTCGATGTTGAAGACGGTCGCCACGTTTTGGGTGAAGGTCCCGGATCCTCAGCTCGGTGCGTCAACGTCCTCAGGGGGTCAGATCGCGTCGTTGGTAGGAGATGAGTCGTACATCATCGCGGTGCTGGCGACGTTCGGGTTCATCCTGGCGGTGGGCCGGTTGGTGTGGACCAGCAAGGCGGCTCAGTCCTCCCGGGAAATCGTGCGCGGGCTGATAGTGCTCACTGTCGCGTCGGCGTTGACCACGGCCGTGTTCTCGATCTTCCTGGAGGCCGGCAACGGCTACTCCGACTGGATTCTGGAGCAGGCGACCGGCAAGAACACGGCTGGGGACGCGTTCACCGCGATCATCACCGAGTCGATCACCGCTGGTGGGGGCGGGGAGATCAACAACGCCCTGGGCGCGTGGTTCCTGCTGTTCCTGCTGCTGATCTTGGCCTCGCTGACGCAGATCGTTTTCATGGTCGTGCGCGGCGCGGTGCTCTACGTCCTGGCGGTCTTCATCCCGGTCTTTGCGGCCGATTCGTACTCCGAAGAGGGCTGGGCACGGTTCAAGCGGGCGCTGATGCTGATGTTCGCGTTCACGATCTACAAGCCTGTCGCGGCGACGATCTACGCGACCGGGTTCAAGCTGCTGCACTCACCCGGCGATCCGAACAAGACCACCGCCAGCCTGATGAACGGCATCTACGGCATCACCATCCTGGTGCTGGCGTCATTGGCGTTGCCGTCGCTGATCAAGTTCCTGGTCCCGATGGCTGCGATGGGTTCTTCCGGGGCGTTCTCCGGCGGGGCAGCACTGGGTGCCGTAGCGACCGGGGCGGTCGCGATCGGCACCATGGGCGCCTCCGCGGGGGCCTCCGGTGCGGGCGCAGCCGCCGGCGGCGGTGGGGCGTCGATGGCCGGCACTGGTGGCGGTGGAGGTGGCCTCACCGGTGGCGGCATGACCGGCGGTGGTGAGGGTGCCAGCCCGAAGGGCGGCGGCGGTTCGTCCGGTGAGAACTCCTCCGATGGGGGCATGCCCGGTGGTGGCGCCTTACCCGGCGGAGCGGGTGGTGGCGACTCAGGTGGCTCGGACGACGGCAGCGGGATCGTCCCGTCTGACGACGCGAGTAGCGCGCCGAGTGGGGGCAGCACCGGCGCTGGGTCCTCCGGTGGCGGTGCATCCACCGGGGGCGGCGGGTCTGGTTCGGGTTCCTCGGCCGGTGTCTCGTCGACGGGGGGACAGGAGTCCTCTGGCGGCGCAGGGCCGAGCGGTTCGGGGGCAATGCCCGTGGGTGCTCCCACCGGCGGTGGCGGCAGCTCCAGCGGGGGTTCTTCTGCTGGTGGCACCGCGGCACAGCTGGGCGGGCAAGCCGTGCAGCAGCTCAATGACATGGCGCAGGGCGCCGTTCCTGACGGAGCAGAAGAGGTGGGGCATGAGTGACATCAGTGCAACCGAGGGTTTGGGCCCGAAGCGGGTCACGTACGGCAACCTGCGTCAACCGAAGGTCCCCGGATTGTTCGGGTTGCCGCCGGTGTTCCTGGCCGGGGTGGGCCTGGCCGCGCTGGTGCTGATCGGGGTCAGCATCAGCGGCCACCTCCTGCTGGGCCTGGGTCTGATCCTGGTCACCCTCGCGGTGTCGGGGGTGATGCTGATCCCGCACCCGTCAGGGCTCAACCCGTACGTGCGGACCGCCCGGTGGGCACGGCACCGTCGCGCGGAAAAGGCCGGCCTGACGATGCTGCGCCAGGGTCCGGTCGGGCACACCCCTGACGGAAAGGTCCGCCTGCCCGGTCTCGCGGCTGCGAGTGAGCTCACGCAGTGGCGTGACTCGTTGGGCCAACCGTTCGGGTTGATCAGCATCCCGTCGACGCATCACCACACGGTGGTGATCGAGTGTCACGCCGCCGGGACCGGGGGAGTGGACCAGCACGTCATCGACTCCCAGGTCGCGCACTGGGGCGCCTGGCTGGCCGGGTTGGGCCAGACCGGGGACATCGTTGCCGCGGCCGCCGTCGTCGAGACCGCACCCGATACCGGGCACCGACTGCGGCGGGCCGCGTTCGCGGATCTGGACGCCAGCTCGCCGGCGTTCTCTCAGAAGGTGCTGACCGACTCGGTTGCGGGAGCAGCAGGGTCGGCGGTCATCACCACCCGCCTGACGGTCACCTTCACCGGCAAACCCTCCATTGAGGGTGCCCGGGGTAAGGCGATCACGACGGCGCAGATGGCTGAAGAGATCGGCACCCGTCTCCCGTCGCTGTTGGACGGGTTGAAAGCCACCGGCGCGGGCACCGGGTGCCGTCCGTGCACCGCGCAGGAACTGGTCGACACCGTCCGGGTCGCCTACGACCCCAGTGTTGCTGCGGACGTGGAGGAAGCGCGCACCAAGGACGGCACAGGGCTGTCCTGGGACCAGGCAGGACCCGTCGCCGCGCACGCTGGATACGACCACTACGAGCACGAGTCGGCGGTGTCGTGTTCCTGGCAGATGACCGCACCCCCGCGCGGAGTGTTCTACGACTCCACGCTGGCGGGGCTGTTGGCCCCGCACCGGGACCTGACCCGTAAACGGGTCGCGATCCTCTACCGGCCACAGACCCCGGAGCAGTCCGCCGACGCGGTGGACCGAGACGTGAAGAACACCACCTGGGCCGCCTCGGAGGGCCGAAGGGTGACCGCCCGTAAAAGTCAGGACAAGAAGGCGGCTGAGAAGACCGAGCAGGAGGAGGCCGCCGGCGCGTCGCTCGTGCGGTTCGGGATCGTCGTGACCGCAACGGTCCTCGACCCGGAGCTGCTGCCGCTGGCCCGTAAGACCGTCGCGTCCTCGCTGGCGGCGCCGGCCCGGTTGCGGCTGCGGTCAGCCAAGGGATCCCAGGACGTCGCGTTCGCCGCATCCCTGCCCATCGGACTGGTGCTGCCCGAGCACATGACGTTGCCCACCAGCATCCGAGAGGCCATGTAATGACCACCAACGTGGACCCGACTCGCACTGACGCCGAGACGTCCAACCCGTTCGCGGACCATTCGTCCACTACTGAACAGTTTCAGCCAGATGATGATCTGAGGCGTACCCGGCGAGCTGGCGGGTACACCAAAGCCAGGACACGATCCGCGGCCAAGAAGTCCGGCCTGCTCGGCAAGATCCGGGCGCGGCGTGCGGCGAACATCGCTGCTCGGCCCGTCGCACCTGGCAAACGGGGCTGGCCGGGTAAGGGGGGCGGAGCAGCGGTCATCGTGGATACCCCGCCGGAGTGGCGCGGGTCCTCAGTCCAGGTATGTGGCCTGTGGCCGTTCTCAGCCGGATCCGGCACCCCCGTCGTCGGCGTCCCGCTCGGGCGGCACCTGCTCACCCGGGGCACGGTCTGCGCGGACCCAGTCACCTGGTTCCTGAAGCGACTGATCAACAACCCCTCCGGGTTCGTCCTCGGCCGCCCCGGTCTCGGGAAGTCGTCCCTGGTCCGGAAGATGGCCGCGGTCCTGCCCGCCTACGGGGTGCTACCCATCGTGCTGTCGGATCTGCGCCCGGACTACACCGACCTGATCCGCGCCCTCGACGGGCAGGTCATCAAGGTCGGACGCGGGGAGGGCAACGTCAATCCATTGGACGTGGGGCCGTTGACGACACGCATCGGCGAGCTGCCCGAGCAGCTGCGCCGCAAAGCCCACGCCGACCTGGAAGGCCGGCGCCTGAACGTCGTCCGGGGCCTGTGCGAACTGTCCGGGTCCGAGCTGCTGGACCACGAAGTCAACGTCCTGTCGACCGCGCTGCGGCTGGTCGACCCCGACCTGACCGGTCAGGCGGTCATCGCTGACTTGCAGGCCAAGATCGAAGAACGGCCCGAGGCGTTGCGCGCGATTGTGCAGGACCGCGGCGAGGAAGGTCGCTACGCGGACCGCACCCAACGTCTCGTCGACGCGCTGCTCACGTTGGGGGAGGACGGGCCCTACGGGGACACCTTCGCCCGCCGCACCAGTGAACCGATGCGACTGGACCGGGCGGTGTCCTTCGACATGTCCGCGGTCGAGGACGACGACCAGGTCCTGCAGGCCGGGCTGCAGCTCGTGTGCTGGTCGTACGGCTCCGCCGGCGTCAGCGCGGCGAAGTACCTGGCCGATGCCGGCCTGGCCGAACGACGCGTGTACCTGCTGGTGATGGACGAGCTGTGGCTCGCGTTGAACGCGGCGACCTTCATGGTCGACCGCGTCAACGCCATCACCCGCCTGAACCGGGCACGGATGATCGGCCAGTTGCTGATCACCCACACCATGGACGACCTCGTCCTGGCCACTGAGGCCGCCACGAAGAAGGCCTGGGGGTTCGTCGAACGCTCCGAAATGGTCTTCCTCGGCGGCCTGGCCGAGGGGGAGATGGGCAACCTGTCCAAGGTGTTCGGGATGTCCCGCCGGGAGCGGGAAATGATCACCGACTGGTCCATGGAAGGCACCGTCAACCCTGAGACGGGGCACGCCGAAGCCGCCCCCGGACAGGGCAACTTCTTACTGAAAACGGGCAAGAAGCCCGGCATCCCCTTCCACGTCGAGCTCACCGCAGCAGAGCTGGCGATCGGCAACACCAACGCCGCCTGGCAGAACTTGCAAGAGACCTGGTCCTCCCGCGAGACCACCGACACCGAGGTGGGCGCATGAGCATCCAGCCCGGCCACCGATCACTACCCGTCGAGCACCACCCCACGCTCGTGGAGCGGGTCCTGGACCGCCTCGGGGCCCTCGTCGTGGCACTCGTCCCGCATCGACGCACCCGCCGCGACAGGAGGCCCCGCCGATGAGCCACCGACCGAACAAACGACCCGACCCCGGCCAGTCCGAGACCGGCTGGATCATCCTCATCTGTCTGATCCTCGGCGCGGGCGTGCTTGTAGGGCCCGCATACGCCGGGTGGCGTCTCGGCGGCCGCACCTGGTCGACGACGGCGATCGCGATCGCCGCCGTTTTGTATGCGGTCCTGGTGGGTCTGTTGGTCCTGGTGCTGCTGTTGGTGCGCAACTACCGCCGTGGGCGGGAGTGGACCGATGACCGTGCCCGGTCGATGTCCTCCCGGCGCGACATCGCTCCGTTGACCCAGCGGGAGGTTGCCAAGGACACCGCCCGGCTGGGTCCGCAGACGTCTCGGGCTGGGATCGGGGTGCGGATAGGGACCGCGATCGCCACCAAGCAACCGTTGTACGGGCCGTGGGAGTTCACCCAGCTGTGGTTCATGGGACCGCGGATGGGCAAGACGACGTCGCAGTGCATTCCGCACATCGTGGCCACCGGGGGCCCGGTGCTGTCGACGGCGAACAAACCGGACCTGTTGAACGCCACCCGTGGCCCGCGCAGCGAGATCGGGCGGGTGTGGGTCAGTGACCCCCAACAGCTCGCAGGGGAGCCGGCCACCTGGTGGTGGGACCCGTTGTCGTACATCACCGCCGGGTTCGGCGCGGTCTCTCGCGCGGAGAAGCTGGCCGGGATCTTCCAGGCCGCCGCGGTCAAGACCGACGCCCGCGAGGACGCCTACTTCGGCCCCGGTGGTGAATCGTTGCTCGCAGACCTGCTGCTCGCGGCCGCGGTGGCCCGCGAGCCCATCACCCGCGTGTATGACTGGCTCACGTTCCCCGACGGTGAAGCCGGGTTGCCTAACCCCGTGCAGCTGCTACGCGATCACAGGATGGCCGCCTCAGCGACGTCGCTGACCGGCCACATTCGCAAGACCTCCAAACAGCGCGATGGTCTGTACGGCACCGCCCAGGGGATCATGCGGTTTCTGCGCGAACCGGAGTTCCTGCCCTGGATCACCCCCACCGGCCCGGACGACGCTCGGCGCCAGTTCGACCCGGTCCACTTCGTGACCTCCCGCGAGACGCTGTACCTGCTGTCGCAGGAAGGCCCTGGATCGGCCCGGGCGATCACCGCAGCGCTGGTCAATGCCGTGTTCGCGGCGGCGGAGGAGAAAGCCAACGCCAGCCCCGGGGGTCGACTGCCGGTGCCGTTGCTATGCGAGCTGGACGAGGCCGCGAACATCTGCCGGCTACCTCAGCTGCCGGACGTCTACTCCCACTTCGGATCCAAGGGGATCATCCTGGTCACGATCCTGCAGTCCCGCGAGCAGGGCGTCCGGGCGTGGGGTGAGAGCGGCCTGGAGAGCATGGTCTCCGCCGCCTCGATCCTCGGTGTTGGCGGCGGTATCCGCGACGAAAGCCACCTGCGGGGCCTGAGTCAGCTGATCGGGCAACGGCAGGTCATGCGCCGCTCCTCCAGCAGTGGCACCGGCGGGCACCGTTCCTCCTCGCGCGACGTCCGCGAAGAGGAGATTTTCCCCGTGGAGGACCTGGCCGCGTTCCCCCGCGGCCGCGGCGTGGTGTTCATCGCCGGCACCCGCCCGACCTTGATCAGCCTGGACCCCTGGTACACCCAGGACCCGGCGGCCGCAGCGAAGATCACCGCCAGCATCCAGTGCTACAGCCCCACTGACGAAGCCGACGAACTACTCGCAGGGGCACGCAAATGAACCGCGTTGATGGCCCCAAGGGCGCCGGCCGGACGGCCGGATCTGGTGTAGTCACCCCTCTGCACCGTGACGAGCCTGAGGTCTCCGAGCACGTGGTCGTCACCGACAAACAGCAGGGACCGCCGCCACGGCAATTTGCCGGTGTGGACGAGTTCGTTGACAGGTTCGTGCTCCCGCAGTGGCGCTACCGCCTCGACACCGAGGACGTGCGCTGGTGCGCCCGATGGTGGGAGCACACCGCCGCAATGGGTCGCCTGGAGGCCCTGTGGGAGGCATTCGAGGTCATGCGCCTCGACGACGCTCCCAGCATGTCGATCTGGTACCGCGACCACTTCGACGTGCACATGAGCGTGCTGACCCAACGCGACGGGGTCTTCCACCGTTGCTCCGCCGAACGCGGCATCCACGAACAACCCCGGCTCTGGCCCCACGAACAAGTACCACCGGGGCTGCTGAGCACCGACACCACAGGAGGAAACGATGAGTGATCACCTCGACGAGCTCGGCGGCGAACTGGACCGGGTGCTGCGCTCGGCCACGATGGCTGCCTCCCAGCTCGGGGAGAACGTCGCGCGGCGGATAGCCAACCGCCGGCAGAACGTTGCCTCCCAAGCCCGTCAGGTGTTCATCGAGCGGCGTGACCAGGCGCGGTCGCTCTATCTGCCGCTGATGTACGGCAACGCCGCCGACCGGGCCACCCCCGAGCAGCTGCAGCAAGCCACGCAGGCAGCGAACGCCTGGGCCGGCCGCGACCCGGAAGCGGCCCGTGCCGCCGCCCACTTCCAGGACCGCATCCCTACTCCGGTCACAGGTGCGTCGACCGGGGCCCAACCCTCGCCGGCCCTCAACACTGCGCCGGTGTCGGTGATGTCGCTCGAGCAGGCGGTCGACCTGGCGCAGCAGCACGCGCCGGACTACTACACCCAGCATGAGTCGCACCGGCGCGAACAGAACGTCGAGCAGCTGGTGGCCGACTGGACGCACTGGCAGGCCGAAGGCCAGCTGCCGCAGGAGTCAGTACGTGATGAATGGGCTCGGTTCATTGGCCGTCACGACGAAGTCGAGCAGGCCAGCATCGCCGGCGGCCCCAAGGGCCGGCGCGATGCCCTGGAGCGTGTCTGGGCCATGAGCGGCACGCTGACCGAAGAGGAAGCCATCACGCTGGCCAGCGAGCACGCTCCGGCGTACTACTCCCGCCACGAGGCGGACGCTCTGGCCGTCGATGTCGACACCGAGCAGCTGCGCGCCGACTGGACGCACTGGCGCGAACACGGGGAGCTGCCGCTCGTCTCCCGTCAGGAGGAGTGGGCCGCTTACGCCGGCCGGCAGCGGGAGTTCAACACCGACCAGTGGGACAACGACGCGGACCGAGCAGCAGCCCTGCAGCAGGTTTGGGATGAGGGCCGCGACGAGCGGGGCCTCCTGGAGATCGTCGACCATCTGGACCGTATGGATGACGCTGGGATGCACGATGTCGCCGCGAAGCTGGACAGCGAGCTGGCCGGGAACGTCGATCAGCTCCGGAGCCTGACGGACGACATCGACCAATTCCACCTGGACCGCGCTGCTGCGCGCGACACCTACGCACCTCTGCTGGACCCGGCAGCGTTCAATGCTGCCGACCAGGCCACTGTCCTTGCCGCCTGGCAGCAGGCCGCCGGGTGGGCCGGGCAGGACCCGGCTGCGCAGGCCGCGGCCGAACAGCTGGACCAGCAGTTCCGCACCCGCTGGGGAGCCTCCCCCATGGACTACCTGCTGGACAACCTCGGCGACCAGGCCGCCAACCTCACCGAGGACCGCCGGGCAGCACAGGCCGCGGATGTGGCCGCCGATCGCGCCGAAGCCGACGAGCTGCGCGGCACCGCCGAGGAGATCCTCGGGACCCCGCACACCGCCGCCGAACACGAGGACGCAGACCAGCGCCTCGAGCGCGCAGACGACCTCGACAGCGCCGCGGCAGCGGCGCAGAACGCAGCGCCCTACAACCGCGCCGACGAGGCCGACCTGTACGCGCCCGGTGTCACCGACCAGGCCCGCCAGGCACGCATCGAATCCGCGGCCGGGTTCTCCCGCTCCACCGACGACATGCTCGCTAGGCACGCGAACGACGGCGCGCAGCGCGCCCACTCAGCGCCGGCGAAGGCCACCATGAACCGAGGCCGCAGCACTGAGCATGATCTGGGCCGGTGAGACCCACACCTGCCCTTTTCGTTTGTTTCGTTTTGTCTTAACCTGGGTGGATGCCTGCCACCCGCTTCAGTCCCAGCGACCTCTCCGCGCAAGATGCTGAGAAACTCGCCGCGGTCGTCGACGACGCGTCCGTCGTGACGATCGGAACTGTCTCTGTCGAGGTCAGCTCCCACGGACGTGCCGTCATGAAGGAGGTGCTGGAGCTGCTGGCCGCGGGCCAGCGCGTGGACGTGGTGCCGGTAGCTGAGTTCCTCAGCACCCAAGAGGCCGCAAACCTGCTCCACGTCAGCCGCCCTACCTTGGTCAAGCTGCTTGAGGAGGGTGCGCTGGAGTACGACCAACCAGGGGTGCACCGCCGCGTGGCGAGGACCGAGATCGATAGGTTCATCGCCGAACGACACCAACGGCGCTCAGACGGGCTTAAGGCGCTGGCAGCAACGGGTGACGGCTCGGTCGATCAGATTGTGTCTACCCGTTGAGCGAGATCGTTGTTCTCGACGCGTGCGTACTGGCCCCCTACAACCTCTGCAACCTCCTGCTCTGGCTCGCTGAGGCCGACCTCTTCCAGGCCCGGTGGTCAGAGCACCTCCTCAACGAGACACAGCGCACCATGACCGGCAAGCTGGGTGTCATACCGGCGAAGGCCGAGAAGCGTCTTCAAGCTATGCGCGCGGGCTTCCCCGAGGCCACCGTCCACGGGTTTGAGTGGCTCGAGCCGGGGCTCACGAACCACCCCAAAGACCGGCATGTCCTCGCTGCCGCGATTGCGGCGGGAGCATCCACCATCGTGACCGCCAACTTGCCCGATTTTCCAGACGAGGCCTGCGCCCCACACGACATTGTCGCCCTGCCCCCCGAGATCTTTCTTTCCGACCTCCTCCACCTGAACCCCGCGCTGGTGGTCAGTGCCATCGAGCAAAACGCTCAACGGTTCACCAACCCTGCGATGACGTCCGCACAGGTATTGGCAACCATCACCGCTACGGCCCCCACCTTCGCAAACAGCGCGAACCAGTACATCCTCGATGACTCTCCCGCCGTGTCCCCAGTGCCGGCCTACGTGGCCGCCAGCCCGGAAGACACCCCCCTGCAGGGCTTCAGCGAACAGCCCGATCTCACCGATCCGCTGCACGTTGCGTTCGCGTGGTGGGCCGCACTTCTACGCGACGATCCCGACAGGCACGACCTCCTCGCTGCCGTGACGCATAACCCAGCCGCGTTCGGCGATTACGGCTGGGCCGTCGACGAGCTCCAGCACCGATCGATCGCCTCGAAGGTCTACTACGCCGTCGACGCCCCCGACGATCTGGCGTTCGTCCGATTCGTTCCCGAGGTGGCTCAGACATCCCAGGTGTTCGCCGCCTTCACTGTCACAGGTGCAAGGTTTGTGACCCTCATCCGTTACCCAGACCACACGTGGCGCGTATGGGGGTTGGGCCCAGTGATGGTGAGCGCCCAGACGGTCTTCGGCCACTAGCGCATCAGTTCTTGCCGTGCCCCACGGCTTCTCCGGGCAGGCGTCTACATTCCCAGGTCGTCGTCGCGACTCGGAGAGCCCGGCCCAGGTCGCTGGGGACGCTCTACTTCCTTGGACCAGCTCTTCGAGCCGCGGCGCAACTGCTCATCCACCCGCGCAGCACGGGCCCGGGCCTGCGCCGCGGCTGCGCGAGCATCGGCAGGCATCTCCTGGATGCGGGCTGCGTCCTTGAACCGAGTCGTCAGGTGCTCCAACGCTGGCGGTGCTTCCGCAAGTGTCCGGGTTGCCGCCACCATCTCCCGGCGTGCGGCGTGCGCGTCCTGGATCGCTTTGCTGGTTCGTGACATCTGCTGCATCACCGCCATCCATCCCCGCGCTGAATCGGATCCGCCGGCGCGCAGCGCGAGGTTGATGTGCCGGGCGGCGAGCTCCGGCTCACTCAATCCCGGGCCGGCCACAGGCATCCTGGGTGCGTCACCGCCAGGCGCGGGCCGCTGCTCGGGCAGCGTCAACGACACCTGCGCGAACCGGTCCGCCGCTTTACCCAGCTGCAGCCCGTCACGATCTCCCAGCCCGGTGGCCACCACGCTCATGGTCCCGGCGGCGTGCGCGGTCTCCCGCTTCCACGCAGCGCAGTCCTGCACGTCGATCCCCGCCAACCGGTCGTTCCACGCCGTTAGGTGCGCTGCGGCCTCGGCCAAGTGCTCGCGCCCGTCTTCGGCGATCGGCACCGGTGCATCTTCACCGCGCCACATTGCCAGCGCAGCATCTCTGCTCTCGGCCGTCTCGTTCTGCTCCCAACGGGACCGCAGACGCGGGAGCGTCAGGTCCGGCGCGAGCTTCTTCCCACCGAACCGAACCTGTGCATCCGCTCCTGCTTCAGACACCTGCAGGGAGGCCGGCACCTGCACCGAGTAGCCCACCACCTGCTCGCGGCCGCCTGCAGACCATCGCGGTTCGATATCGACGTCGCGCTCCAGCATCGCGTGCAGAAACTCCACCTCGGTCGAGGATGCCGCCGCGGCTGCCCGCACCGCCCGTTGCAGGAACACCCGGTCCGGCTCGACCGGGCCCGACCCTGCCGCGGCCCGGTTCTGAGCACGTCGTGCCTCCCCGGGGGTGTAGCCCGCCGTCGTCGCGCCACGCCCCTTTTCGATGTCGCGGGTCACCCGCAGGAAGTCATACCGCCGCTCCAACGAGTCGCTGATCCGTTGTGCTGCGGCGTAGTCGTTGCGGGTGTTGCACAGTCGCCCGTCCTGACGCACCAACTCCACCACCAGGTGCACGTGGTCGCCGCCGTTCGCGGTCAGCCCGTGACGAACGGCGGCCCACTTCGCGCCGACCCCGGGGCCGCCCTCGTCGAAACCCATCTCCGACACGTAGTCCGAGGCGACCTGGGCCCACTGCTCGTCGGTCAACGCCTCGTCGTCTGGGGACAGGCCCATAGCCACGTGATACACGTGGCGGGACTCCCCGCCCTTGGTCGCGGTGGCACCGGTCAGGTTCGCCCGGGAGACGCCCCCGTTCCCGGCGCCAGCGACAGCAAGCTGGTCGGCGAACTGGTGCCGCCACGGTGCCTCCACCAGGCGGCCCAGCTGGCTGGCCTCGTGCGGGGACAATGTCCCGCCCCACTCCATCAGTAGCCCTTCGGACCCGGCGACCATGTGCTGGTTGGTGTGCTCATCGGCCTTGCCCTTGCCGTACAGGTACCGCATCAACCCACCGGCGTCAGTGCCCCGCTCGCACACGCTGATCCTCATGACACCTCACCCCCGGGCAGTTGCGCCAGCAGCACGTTGATCCGCTCCACCTGGCGGCCCACCATCGCGACCGCGGCCCGAAACTCAGTCTCCTGGATCTCGCCCGTGCTGTTCGCGACCCGCGCGATCTGGTTGATGTTCGACGCCGCGTTGCCCAGTAACCGGCGCACCCCCGCCAGTTCCAAGTGGATCTCCGCGACCCGTGAAGCGGTCTGCACATCACCAGCCCACACCGCCCGCTCATACAACCGCGGAACGCTGACCCCTTGCAGCTGCGCCAGCGCCTGCACCCGTGCCCACTCCTCATCGGAGTGCACGATCACTGCCCGGTGAGACCGCGGGCCACCAGGTGCGTTCGCGCGACGTCGGCCACGGAACAACCGCGGCCGACCGGGAGCCGGCTGCGTGTCGTCGTCAGACACCGCAGCCACCTCCTCCCCATCGCCGGCCGAACGGCCACAACAACCGCCCTTCGCATCACCAGTCTGCCCATGATTCCCGCCAGGCGCCAGCCCCAGGGGTCCTTTAATGCACATAAGTCATAACTTGCTCTCGCCGTACAGCTACTACCCTGTTCTGCACGGGTCGTTGATTCCTGGAACTGCGGCTGGGGATGAGGGGGGGTACGACTTGGATTAGTGGGCGAGCACGCCCCAGCGGTCACCTTCCAGCATCGTTCCCATCACAAACGGCCAGTGGGGCTGAGGGCCTGGTTGCGGTGCGTATGCCTCCCAGGCGGCGACACCGGACAACGTGGACACCTTCACCGACAACAGACCAAGACAGAGATTTATCGTGAGTCCCATGACTGAGATCACCGACAGGGCACAAGAACTACTGGCCGGCCGAATCGACGCCGTCCGCAAACTCAGCGAACGGCAGCGTGCAGCAACACAGGCGCGTGAGTCGGCTGACGCCGCCGAGCGCGACGCCGCCACTGCGTGGACCGAGGCCACCCAGGCAGGGTGGACCTCCGCCGAGCTGCGCAAGCTCGGACTGGCCCAGCCCACCAACCGGCGCGGTGGCCGACCCAAAAACACCCGCATCACCAGGCGCTCCGACACGTCAGCTGCCAGCACCACGGATGCCTGACAAACCCGTCACACTCTTCTGGGGAGTCGGCCTCGACACCGACATCACCACAGCCTTAGACACTGCTCTCAGCCAGGTCGGTGCCGCGGCAGGAGACCAAGGACGACTAGTCACCCAGGTCTCCCACACCGCGACGTTCCTACGCGGCGATCAGCCCGCGGTAAAAGCCGCAGCCGCCGCGCTCGGCGTGCGCTTTAAGCCACAGAAAAATCAGGAGTATGCCGTGGTCACCGTCACCGCGACGACCATCTCAACACCCTGACACCGGCCCGCCCACCGCGTTACCGTCGACAGCCAGAGACTTGCTTCACTGCAAGCTCGACGGCCGTACGGCTAGCCCAGGCCACCCAGGGACCCTCGTAGGGCTGAGTACAGAGGGGCCCGGGCAACCCCCACGCTGAAGCGTCGTGGGGGTTTTTCTTATGCGTCACCATGGACGTCATCGGCTAGCAGTGCCAGGTGGCGCCGCGCAAGCCAGCGCAATCGGCCCACGGCAACCGCCATAACTCCACAACTAACCAAGGCGCCGACCATGGCGGCAAGGCTCTGCGGCCAGAACAGCATTAGGAAACCTTCCACCACAACCGAAGCCAGCAACGCCGACCACACCACCAGCGTCGGCCGATCCAGGATGTCGCTTAAGCCCATCTCTTCAGGCCGCTCGGCAACACCATCCTCGGTGGCGCGGCTCTCGCGCATCCGAAGACGAAGACCGTCCAGCACCCCGGCAGTCAGCACATCGAGGACCCACCGAGGTCGCTCTTTGACGGGAACCGTGGCGTAGTCAGCTAGCAGCTCCCTCCGCCGCGGGTCATGCCGCGGATAACAGGCCAGCGCGAGGCGTAGCAGCAGCTGGGGCGCGACGCCATGCACGAGGACCAGGAGCAGGACCCCGGTGAGCCAGGTCCACGGGTGCGAGAACAACAGGTGCACGTTCATGCGGTCCCCCCTAGCGGTCGCAGCCCGGCTCGGCCGGTACTGGCGTGGATCCTCGCGCCGGCAACAAAGCCGCCCATCTCGGCGCGGCCACGGTCGGTCAGCTCGTAGTACCTGCGCGGTGGACGACCCCCGGTGGCTGCAGGGTCCTCCCAACCGTCGGTGATCCACTCGGCGTCCAAGAACCTCGTCAGGATCGGGTACAACGAACCAGACCGGATCCCGGTGGCCTTCGACGTCTCATACCCCCAATGCTTGTCACCAGGCCGGGACAAGAACTCATCGGCAACGCGTAGTGCTGTCTCGGTACGCCTCATACCCAAGACGATATAGCACTAAAACTACCTATGTCGATTAAGGCACGCCCCGGCGGACCGGGACGTCTGACCATCCATGCCACGCCAGCAGATCAGTTGCTGGCGCAACGTGATCGGTGCCGCACAGCTGATGCTGACCGTGTGGCTGGTCCCTTCCCATCTGCCGACCCTGGCTGCGGTCGCCGTAGAGCTGGCGGTCGCGGGATGGGCGTTGTGGTTCACCTCCCACTGGCGTTTCGCCCGCCGCAGCCGGTGGTGGCTCTCCCCGGTCGCGGGACGCGTCTATTGGCGGGTGCGGCACCATCGCGCGGCGCCGAGCGCAGTGTGAACAGCGAAGTCGGTTTCCACGTGTCACCTTTGGAGTCGTCCCATGTGGTTTCGATGGAGCCGCAGTAGGCAAAAACGCGCGTTCAGAGTAATGTTTGTCGTGGTAGCAGGGACGAAAGAGGTCTCAGAGCGCCGTTCGAGAAGCCCACGCGAAAGCGTGGGTTTCTTCGTTACGGGAGCATCTACGCTGGCGGATGTGCTGCTGGCGTACCTCGATGAGATCGGACAACCGGGTCCGTTCATCGCGCCCGACCACCCCCGGTTCAACACAAGCCCGGCGTTCGGGTACGCCGGGTTCGTCATCCCCGAGGCCGCCGCACAGCAGTTCGGGGCGCGTTTCGCCCGTGAGAAGGCGACCTTTTTCGGACAACAAGCTGAGGAAGCTGAGCACCCTGGCCGGTTCGAGGTCAAGGGCGCCAGCTTGCTGCGCGCGGGCACGGCGGAGGGGTTTCCACAGAACATCCGTTTGATGAACGCGCTGGTTGGTGCCCTGCGGTCGCTGGGCGGCGAGCTGTTCTACTACGCCGACGAGAAGGCGCGCGGGACCGCTCGCGAGACGGGCGCGGACCCAGCCGCACTGGAGAGAGGCGCCATCAACGAGACCCTCAACCGGTTAGCGCGTCATGCCCAGCGGTGCGACTCCAACATGATGATCATGATGGATCAGATCAATGAGAAGGCGCGCGCCGGGCGGCTGCCCGGCATGTACAGCCACATCTTTGGCCGTGTCGGCACGCACCCAGAGATGCGCCGTGTGCTCGAGCCTCCGATGCACATCGACAGCAAGCTCAGCTCCAACATCCAGTTTGCTGACTGGGTTGCTGCGTGCGTGGGCCGGGCCATCGACTACCAGCTCGTGGAGACCTCCCCGCACGAGTGGGTATGCGAGGCGTTCTCTTCACTCCCGGGCGCCTTCACGTACGAATCAAAGGTCCACCTGCAGCACCGTCCCGGCGGCACGGACCTGGTGCACTCCCAAATACTCAATCGCCAGCGTCCGCTGTATCCCGTGACCGGCCGCAAGATCGGGGATGAGGTAGCGGCAGCGACCATGGCTCAGATCATGGCCGCCGCCCAGCAGCGTGGGACCGCGCCGACCACCGTCTGACGGTCGGCTGCGACGGCACATGGGACTCTCAGGAGAGGCCAGTGGTAGCGGCTGGTGTTCCCCCGAGGGGGTCGGGGGCGGCCAGGTTAAGGGCGTCCGGGCCTTGACGATGATTCCAATGGAATCACCTTTGAGGATGAAGGCGACGGAAGATGTTACGGAGCAGCAGTGCGAGATCTACTGACGGTGACCGCACGTAGTCTCCCGAGATGCGATTGAACCGGCGGCGCCGGGAGACCCAGTCCTTCGACGAGACTTTCTACGACACAGTTGCCGAAGGTCTTCATGGCCTCGTCAACGATGGGATGCACGTTGACGAGGCCATGGCGCTGGCGACGAGGGCGATTGACCCGGTGCTCGACGAAGCCGCGCCGGTTCTGAAGCGGACGCTCATCCGCAATGCTCCGAAGATGCTGCGTGAGCGGCGCCGGTTGCACCGCGCTTTTCGTAAGCAGCTCCGCAAACACTGGGGACCTGCCCTCGACCTGTTCTATGTACTCACGGTCTGCGCCGAGGAGGCGGGTGCAGATTTCTATTCAGGGAGGGTCGCCGGTCGAGACTCTGACCTTCGCGCCCTCCACGAGGCCCTGACTGGTCTGCATGCGCGTGCTTGCCGGACAGCCCTTGAAGTTCACGAGCTCCTGTCCAGTGGGCTTGCGTCTGGTGCGTTGGCAAGGGCTCGCACCATGCACGAACTAGCCGTGACGGCTCTGATATTGCAGAAGTACAGCCGGCTCGACGGGCACGCTGACCTTGCCGAACGGTTTTTGGCGCACGACGACGTGCAGAATTGGTCCGACGCGCAGACGTACCAGAGCGATGCAGGTGTCCTCTCCGTCGAGCCCTTCACCGATGCGGAAATGGCCGACATGAAAACTCGTCACGAGGCCGCCGTTGCGAAGTTCGGCCAAGCCTTCACCGGCCGAAACGGCTGGGCTGCTGGTCTCAACGGAATGAAGCAGCCCACGTTCCGTGATCTGGAACGCATTGCCAAACTCAGCCATCTCCGGGGGTACTACCGCTGGGCAAGTCACGAGGTCCACTCTGGCTCTAAGGGTTCCCGCCTAAACGTCCACCACCGGGGAGGACGGTCCGTAAAGAGCAGCGGATACACAAACGCTGGCCTAGCAGCCCCGGGTCAGATGGCCCTTATCTCTCTCCACCAGACCACCGTTGCGGTTCTGCTCAGCGCCGACCCCATCTCCCCGCAGGACCTGCTCGTCCTAAAAGCGATGCAGAGCACGCTCGATGATTCCTGCAAGGCATTCGTTGCTGGCGCCAGGTCGGTCCAACGAGCGGAAGAACGGTATCAAGACGCCGCAACGGATCGGTCATGGTCAAGACGACTCCGAGGGGGGCGGGCCGCCGCTGCGTCCGGCCCGTCAGACGATGAATGAACTCCGGTCGGTGGCACCTCTAGTTGGCCCAGTGCAGGTCCCTTAGGCGAGGGTGCTCGGTGGGCGCCGGCGCCAGAGGCTGGTCGTCACCGAACTGCAACCGGAACCCGCACCGCACTGACACCCACCCGAGCAGTCTTCCTGGCGTCGGCCTGCCGAGTGACCCCGGTCATTCCGTCATACGTGGTGTACACGATCAACGGGGGCCCTACTCATACGACCCGAACTACAGTAAATATTGCACGGGATAATGCACGGAATCCCATGTGTTATACGGTATCGTGGTTACTATGACCGACCACGGTGATCGCACGAGCGTGACCCGTCATCACGACCAGACCAACGCCGTCGAGCTGCTGGATGAGGTGCCGCTGAGCGAGGCAGAGGCGGAGTATGTCGAAGCGGCTCGGGCGGCGAACACGTTGCGGGGGTACCGCTCGGACTGGGCCGAGTTCACCGGCTGGTGCACCAGTCATGGTGACCTGCACGTGTTGCCGGCGGCCGCGTCGACGATCACCGGGTACCTCAGCGACCTGGCTAAGGCCGGCGCGAAGGTCGGAACCATGAGCCGGCGCCTGTCGGCGATCAAGTTCGTCCATCAACTGCAGGACCTGCCCGACCCGACCGCCAACGCTCGGGTGGTCGCGGTGTGGGAGGGAATCCGCCGCACCCACGGGGCACCCCCAAACCAATCCGCACCCCTCATGCCACCGGAACTGTTCGACGTCCTAGCCGCGTGCCCCACCACCAAGATGTGGAAGACCAAAGGCCGTGCACCTGAGCCGGACCTGGCCGGGCACCGGGACAAAGCCCTCCTTTTGGTCGGGTTCGTCGCCGCCCTACGTCGCAGCGAACTCGCCGCCCTACGCATCGAGGACATCGCCGACCATCCCAACGGCCTGGTCCTGGCCCTCCCCCGGTCCAAAACCAACCAGACCGGCGAACACATCGAACTCGTCGTGCTCCCGCGCGCTGGCAACGCCGACCGGTGCCCCGTTACCGCCCTGCACCGATGGTTGGAGGTGGCCGGTGCGCCCACCGACGGACCGGCGTTCCGACCCGTCGGCAAGAGCAACACTGCACTCCCCCGCGCACTGCACCCCGAGTCCATCAACACCCTTATTCAACGCGCGGTCGCCCGGGCCGGCATCGACCCCACCCACTACAGCGCCCACTCCCTACGCGCCGGATTCATCACCTACGCCCACCTGCGCGGTGCCACCGACCGGGCCATCGCCCACCAAACCCGCCACCAATCCCTAGCCACCCTCGGCGGCTACGTCCGCATCCACAACGCCTGGACCGACAACGCCGCCACAACGTTGGGGTTGTAAAGGATTCAACCCTTCCTCATGTCTGTCCGATCCGAGTTTTTCGAATAGCACTGGAGCCATAATGCGGGTGGGACGTTGGGCTCGTTGACGTGCTCAGCGGCCGCCGGCGAGGTCCGTCACGGTAGTGGCGGGAGCAGGAGCGAACGGCCACATGACACGAGTTCGGTGTGAACTAGCTGAGGGCGAACCCCATGGACGATATTGATAGATCCATCATTGCAGCGCTCGAGGAAGACGGGCGAGTGCCTTTCACGCAACTGGGCCGTGACCTAGGGATTTCTGAGTCGGCTGTGCGCCAGCGCGTCGTCAAGCTCCAGGAAAACGGTCAGGTCCGCATCGTGGCTCTGTGCAACCCGTTGAGTTTGGGTCACCAACCTGTGCGGCTGTTAGTCAAGGTTCATGACCTGAGTCCCCGCGTGGTGGCCAAGTCGTTGTGCGCAGTTCGAGCCATCAACCATGTGGCTCTCACTGCTGGGGGTCACGACATCTATGTGGAGGCCACCTGCCGAGACCAGGCGCAGTTGCTGGAGATACTCGACCATGTTCGCATGATGACGGGCGTGGCGGATGTGCGGACTTTGCTGCTGCTGGAGCTGACGAAGGACTATTCGTGGACCGGTCTGGTGAACGCGGTTGGCCGCAACCTCACTCCTGAGGCCTGAGCACGCGCTCGTCCGCACCGGGTGGTGGGTTGCGGAACTCTGCCCACAGGTAGGTGTCCTTCATAACATCTAACACGACCAGCGTGTCTGCGCCCTCTACCCCAGTAACTCGCCGGACCCGCTCGGTCACCAGGTCGGCCAGGTGCCTGAGGTCTTTGCACCGTACGTCGGCCATGATCTCGTAGTCGCCAAGCGAGAGCGCTACAAGGCGCACTTCGGGGATCCTGCTCAGCTCCTTGGCCACCAGGGACACCGGAAGGTGCTTCACATGGATGCCGAGGTGCGCCTCCACCTCGCCCACCTGGACCGCGTTCGACATGCCAACGACCTGGATGATCCCTTGGCGGTTCAGTCTTCCGAATCTGGTGCGCACGGTTGACTCGCTGACTCCAACGGCCTTGCCGACGTCGGCGAAGGACATCCGCCCATCAGTCCTGAGCTGGTCGATGATGTTGCGATCGATGGTGTCCAGATGCGGCTGTTCTGTCGCCATATCAGACCCACTCCCTGCCCGCAGCTGCGATATGCACAGTTTTTTCCAGTGATCGCGACGGATATCGCAGTGAACGAAGCAGCTGTGCTGCGTCAGGATCGTACCCACCTACTCGATGGGAGGTCACGTGGCGTCAACTCTCGAAACCACCACGGAACCACCGCATAAAGAGCCCCGAACGGCGGCGCCACGGCGTACCGCACCCCGCAACACCCGGCGACTGCTCACCCAAGTGATTCTGCTGGCACCAGCAGTCACCATCGTGGCCCTGCTCGTCCTGGCTCCCCTGGTCCTGGTCGTCCGCAACAGCTTCGCTACAGCCGATGAATACGGAGCGGTCCAAGGCGGGTTCACCTGGGCAAACTATGCGGCCCTGAACGATCCGGCGTACTTCAAGGTCCTGGGCTACAGCCTGGAGGTAGCGGCCCTCAACACCCTGATCTGCATCACTGCCGGTTACGTCATCTCCATCTACGTCACCTCCAGGCCGCCCACCCGCCAGCTCCTCGTCCTGCTGCTGCTCGTTATCCCGTTCTGGACAGACTTCCTCGTCCGCACCTTCGCACTGATCAACGTCCTTGCCCCCGGCGGCCCGCTGAACACCCTCACGAACGCCATCGGGATAACCCATGGACCCACAAGCTGGGTCCCCAGCACCGGCGCAACCTTCATCGGACTGGTCTACGCGTTCCTACCTACCGCCGTCTTTCCCATCTACGCATCCCTGCGGGGCATCGACCCCAACCTGAGTGAAGCCGCAGCGGACCTCGGATGCGGATGGTGGAAAACCCACTTCCGGGTCCTCATCCCGATGGCCCGGCAAGGAATCCTCGCGTCCATCCTGCTGGTGTTCATCCCCACCTTGGGCGTCTACGTCATCCCCGTCCTCCTCGGAGGTGGGAAACGACAGATCGTCGGCAACGTCATCGTCACGCTGTACACCGAGTTCCGCAACGCGCCGCTGGGCGCCGCTGCCTCCGTCGTACTCCTGCTGCTCATGATGGCCAGCGTCCTTGTCATTGGACTGCTTTCCCGTCGACTGCGGAGATCCTTATGACAACCACCACGCGATTCCAAAAGCTTGCCGGTCGCCGAGACAAGCCCCCGGTCAGGTTCATGGACCGGTTGGTTTCCCTCCTGGCCCGTCTCATCATCGCGTTCCTGTACATCCCCATCGTGGCGGTCATCATTCTTTCCTTCAACGGATCGAGTGTGACGTCAACGTGGACCGGCTTCAGCCTCCATTGGTTCGATGTTCTTCTGCATGATGATGACCTGCACGCAGCATTGCGGGTCACCCTAACCGTCGCCGTGGTCGCCGCCTCCGCGTCCACAGTAATCGGACTCATGGCAGCCAGCGCATTCACCCGGTACAAATTCAAAGGCCGCCAGCTTCTACTCGGCAGTTTGTTCGTACCTCTCATCGTTCCCGAGATCGTCCTGGGCGTAGCGCTACTCTCAGTCTTTTCAGCCCTGGGCATACCGTTGAACACCCTCACGCTGATACTTGGCCACATCGTCATCACCCTCCCCTACTCCGTGCTCATTCTCGTAGGGGCTTATGCCGGTCTAGACCCATCGCTGGAAGAAGCCGCGACCGATCTGGGCTGCAACCAATGGACCACCTTTACTAGGGTCACACTGCCGCTGATGCGGCAAGCCCTAGTCGCTAGCTGGCTCCTGTGTTTCGTGCTGTCCTTCGGTGACATTGTCATGTCGACGTTCACCAACGGGGTTGGATCAACGACGCTGCCTCTGCTGGTTTTCTCTCGACTCAAGACCGGCATCACACCGGAGATTAACGCCCTCGGCACCCTGCTCATTTTGCTGACTTTCGTGGTCATCTTGGGAGTAGGGATCCGGCAGATGCGTCAGGTCCTAACGCAGAACACCAAATTGTAGATCAATACACCCCGCCCGACCCCCGTGCTCAACCAGCAAAGGAATCCTCATGCGTACGTCCCCCGCGATTAAGGCCGCTACCCTGACCGCTTCTGCAGTTCTGGCTCTTGCCATTACAGGATGTGGCAGCAGTAGCTCGAAGACGTCATCAGCTGGTGCGGCTGCCACCGGCGGTAGCAAGTCGCTGCACATCTACGCGTGGGCTGGTGAGATTCCCGACGCCATCGTCAAATCGTTTGAGAAGTCGACGGGCATCTCCGTCACCGTCGACACGTTCGACAGCAACGAGACCATGACCACCAAACTGAGCGCAGGCGGCGCGGGCTATGACCTGGTGGAGCCGAGCCAGTACACGGTCCAGCAGCTGTCCGGGCAGAAGCTGATCCGCCCGCTCGATCATTCCGCGATCAAGGGCCTGTCCAACCTCTCGCCGAAGTTCCTCAACCCCAGCTTCGACCCCAACAACAAGTACAGCGTTCCGCTGGTATGGGGAACCACTGGGATGGCATACAACGACAAATGCACCGGTGGGGCGAAACTCACGAGTTGGTCCGCGTTGTTCGACCCGAAGTTCAAGGGCAAGATCTACATGCTGGACAACGAGCTGTCGGCCTACATTCCCGCTCTGCAGATCAACGGGTACCACGCGACCTCAACGTCCAAGGACGAGATCGCCAAGGCCACTGAGACCCTCCGGAAGCAGAAGCCGCTGCTGGCCGGGTACAACTCGACCAACTACGCCACTCTGCTGTCCAGCGGTCAGGCGTGTGTCGCCGAGGCGTACAACGGTTCGGCGATCGCCGCGGTCACCAAGGCCAACCCCCACGTTCACTTCGTGCAACCCTCAGAGGGTGGAACGGTGTTCACCGACGGCCTGGCCATCCCCAGCGGCGCCAAGAATCTGACCTCTGCCTACGCGTTCATCAACTACACCCTGCAGCCCAAGATCGCCGCCATGGAGACCAACGTGGGAGGCAACGCAACCACCAACGAGGCCGCGAAGGCCTACATCACCGACAAGAGTCTTCTGACCAACCCGGCAGTGTTCGCATCCAACGCCTCCGTAGCCAAGGCTGACTTCATCCTCAACCCCGGCAAGGCGCTGGCGTACTTCAACGCGGGATGGACCAAGGTGCGCGCCTCGTGACCGCCGCCCCCGCGCAGGCCGCCAAAGACGCGGTGGACCTCATCGACGTGACCAAGCAGTTTGGCAGCGCCACAGCTGTGGACCATGTGTCCCTGCATATTCGCAGGAACGAGTTCTTCTCGATTCTGGGACCATCCGGATGCGGGAAAACGACCCTCATGAGGATGATCACAGGGTTTGAACGCCCCACCTCGGGTCAGATCCACCTCAACGGGCGCGACGTCAAGAACGAGCCGGCCAACAAGCGCGACCTGAACATGCTGTTCCAGAGCTACGCACTGTTTCCGCACCTGAACGTGTTCGACAACGTCGCCTTCGAACTGAAAGTCCGCAAGCACGAACGGTCGACCATTAGGGCGCGGGTGACCGAGGCGTTGAACCTGGTGCGGCTGGTTGGCTATGACGACCGCAAACCCAGCGAACTGTCGGGTGGTCAGAAACAACGCGTGGCACTGGCTCGGGCCATTGTCTCGCGGCCCTCGGTAATCATGCTCGATGAACCACTTGGAGCATTGGACCAGCGACTACGCCAGGACATGCAGCTGGAACTAAAACGCCTCCAACGTGAAGTCGGCGTCACGTTCATCTACGTGACGCACGACCAGAACGAGGCACTGACCATGTCAGACCGCATCGCGGTCATCTCCGAGGGGCGCGTCATGCAGGTCGCCTCCCCCACCCAGCTCTACCTAGAACCCGCGAACCGCTTCGTAGCAGACTTCATCGGCACCTCCAACCTGCTCACCGGGCGCGTGTCATCCACCACAGCTCACCAGGTGTGTGTCGATGTCGAAGAGCTAGGACAGCTACGCGCCCCTGGGAACCCCCAGTGCACACCAGGCGACGTGGTCCACCTGTCCATCCGACCCGAGAACATCACCATCAACAGCGACACCGAAGAGCGCGCACCCTCCACCGACACCGTGTCGGTACCGGGCAAAGTGGCCGAAGTGGTTTTCCTTGGAGATGACACTCGCTTCTTCGTCGATGTTGGCCACGGGACTCTCCTCACCGTCAAGCAGGTCAACATGTCCCGCCTTGGCCAGGCGCAACCAATAGCACTCAACGACCAAGTCACTCTGAGATGGTCCATCTCAGACAGCCGCCTGCTCACCGAATAGAAGGGGGAACTTCTGTGCGCGTATCCATTGGACAAATCGACCCCACGGCCGACTTCGATCACAATATGAAAGTGATCGTACAACTATCTTCTCAAGCCGCGGAAGCAAAAAGCGACCTGATCATCTTTCCCGAGGAATCGATGCTGTCCGCCGACGCTGTCGAGAAGGGCATGCTGCCCCAGGTTGTTGATGAGTCATGGCCCATCTTCATCGACATGTGCCAGTCCCTCTCACGTGATCTAGGCGTGTCCATCATTGCTGGTGGATACGAACCCAGTGGGACATCCCTGCCCTACAACACGATCATCGCGGTCGACAACGGCGCCCTGCTGGGAACATATCGCAAGATGCACCTATACGACGCGTTCCACTACCAAGAATCACGCCGCGTGATGCGCGGCGAAGACGGACCCCTCATGGTGACCATCGGCGGATTCAACATCGGCATCGTGAACTGTTATGACGTCCGCTTCCCAGAATTTACCCGCGTCTTGTTAGAGATGGGAGCGAACGTGCTCAGCATTTCCGCCGCCTGGGCGAGCGGACCCCTCAAAGAGGACCACTGGCACACCCTGTTACGGGCCCGCGCTATCGAGAACACCTGCTGGGTGCTGGCAGCATCACTCAGTAGCGACGACTGCATCGGCCACAGCATGATCGTCGACCCACTGGGCGTTATGCGGGCAAGCCTCGGAGAGGAAAAAATGGGTCTGCTAACGCACGACATCGACAAAGACCGCCTTGATCACGCCCAATCCATTGTCCCGGTCCTTCGTAACCGGCGCATCTTTGTGAGCGATACCAAATGACATCATCGCTACCACCCATCGACACCGACCTGAGCGACCTGCTGAACCGCGCCCGCAAGGTCGCTGTGCCAACACTTGGCCACTACCTTGAAGCCGGGTTCGCAGACCCTGACCTGCAACGGATCTCGGGCAAAGGCACCCTGGTGGGACGGGCCGTCACCGTGCGCATCAGCGCCACTGATTCGACCGCGCTGCACCATATCGTTGGATTGACAGGACCCGGCGACGTTGTCGTCGTCGACACTGGAATGGACCGCCGGCATGCCGCTGTCGGCGAGGTCGTTGCCAACGCTGCTGCGAGTCAAGGCACCGAGGGCATCATCACCGACGGCCCCGCAACCGACAGCGCCGAGCTGCAAAAGTTGGGCTTGGTCGTTCATAGTCGCGGAACCTCAGCCCTGACCACCAAACTGCACGGCATCGACGACTTCTCCTTCGGGCAGACCATCACCTGCGGCGGTGTCGCAGTGAACCCAGGAGACATCGTGCTCGCCGACCAAAACGGCACCCTGTTCGTAGATCCGGCCGTCTTAACGAGCATCCTGGCTGATGCGATCCAAGAGGACCTTGAAGAGCCCGATCTCATTCGTCAGCTCTGGGCAGGTGCCCGGCTGGGCGACCTCACCGGAGCCACCCAGGTGATCAAAGAACATACCGCGACAGCAACGGAGAATGGCTAGCGATGTTCATCAAAGCCGCGATCAACGGGGGCACCCCGTCCACAGTGGCCGCTGTCCCAATCACTCCGCAACAGATAGCGCTCGACGTGAAGCGAACGCGAGCCGCCGGCGCCGATGTTGTGCACTTCCACGCTCGCACAGGCACGGGCGCTCAATCAATCGCTCCCGCCCTCTTGGCACAAACCATCACCGAGATTCGAAGCGCGGCCCCCGATGTAATGATCGGAACCACCACAGGCCTGTGGTGCACCAATGGCCCAACCGACCGGCTCGAGCAGATCAAGAACTGGACCATCCTGCCGGACTTCGCGTCGGTGGCGTTCTGCGAGGAAGGTGCCGCCGAGACCGCCCAGCTAATCTTGGACCGCGGAATGATCCTGGAAAGTGCGGTGTGGAGCGTGGATGACATCCCGGCTTTGCTCGCAAGCCGCGACACGCTAGAGGCCAACGTTCGCGTCCTGATCGAACCCATGGACGACGACGCGGACGGAGCCGTAGAGCACGCTCGTGAGATCGCCGCGCGGCTCCTGGCCGCAGGAGTGAAGTGTCCGCTCCTCTACCACGGGGAAGGGGACACCGTGTGGCCAGTTCTACGTGCCGCACTCACCGACGGCCACCAGATCCGCATCGGATTCGAAGACGGACTCCTCCTACCCGATGGCTCCCCCGCTGACAGCAACGTCGCCCTCATCCAGGCCGCTCGGCAGGAAGCACGTCTCTTAAAATTGCGCCGGTGACCAACCGCCAAAAAAGTTCCGGTGCATTCCGCGTACGTAGCGATAGCCAAGCAGCGAGTTTCGATGTAGAGAACACCCGTTATTGTCTGAAACTTTGTCGTGCGGGGCCGTCAGTCCCCGGTGGAGGCAGCAACTGCAGACTGATAACATGTAACGACCAGAACAGCATCACCGACAGCAACACTCTAGCGCATGTTCGGACACTGCACTAACTAATTGGGGCATGGTATGCACATGAAAACGATCGTCATTTTCGCAGTGTCGCACGAACACATGTTTACGGGCGTCGCAAAATCAAAACTCATTGCTGTGAGACATGCGCAATGACAAACTGCAGTCCGTTGTCGCGCGAACGATCCTGTCCACTATCCGTGCTGGTTGTGCAACATGAGGCTGAAGTTGGTCTTGGACGGTTTGCGAAGCCTCTCCAAGACGCGCGCGTTGTCGTCACAATTGTTGGTCCCGGGACAAGTACGCCTATTCCCAATTCTGTCGCCGGCTTCGATGGACTCATCGTTCTGGGCGGCTTTCCCGGTGCTCAAGACGACGCCGCCGCACCCTGGCTTGCTCATGTTTGCAAGCTCATATCCCAAGCCGTTGCCGACGAAATTCCCTACCTAGGAGTGTGCTTGGGTGCACAGCTGCTCGCGTTAGTGGCTGGGGGTGCTGTTGGACCCGCCCGCAAAGAGCCAGAAGTTGGCTTGGGGCAACTTACACTCGACGATGCGTGCGTTACGGACCCCCTCCTCAAAGATATGAGGCAAAAGGCCCGTGCGGTGCAGTGGCATTACGATGAGGTTGTGACTCTTCCCGAGGGCAGCCGGTCTTTGATAAGCAGTCAGCATTGCGAAAATCAGGCTTTCCGCGTTGGTGCATCCGCATGGGGTTTGCAATTTCATGCCGAAGCAAACAGCAAATCCGTCAAAGAATGGGCTTATAAAGATTCTTTAAACGTGGCCCGTTTAGGCCTCTCTTTGCGCGCGCTAGTGGATCAGGTCGCGATAGCCGATGCTGAGCTTGATTCGACTTGGGTTCCTCTTATGGATCGATGGATACTAGTCGTTGCTGACGTCGAGTAATGCTCGTGGTCTACCGCCCTGCGCGCCGCCGACTTGCTCGCCTACTTGCCAGCTGATCCGCAGGCGGCGGCCGATGAGTTACGGCGACGACGGGACGAGACCGGAGTCTCCTACTTCGTCTTTGTCTTTGGTGCCGACGTGGCCGACACATTTGCACCGCTCGTCACCGGACTTGCCGGCCACTAGCACAGAAACCCCACGTGATGTACCGCGCGGTACCACCACTCACGCGAACCCGACCCGCCGACGGTCAACCTCGAGCGGGGTCAGCGGGTTCCGACCGTGACTTCGATGGTCCCATCGTGGCTGCGTTGGGCAACGGCCTCGTAGTGGCCCGGCTGCGCTGAGGAGAGTTCATCGACGACGCGTTGTTCGAGGCGACGTAGCGTCTCTGGCTGGAACGACCCGGCGCGTCGACCGAAGGCATTTAAGGTTCGGCGATCGCTGATGTTGAGGGTGACTGTTCGGTGACCGCGATTCAGCGTGGGTGCGGCTTCTGCTGCGATCCAGGCGGCGGCCCGGCGTCTCTTGGATCGGCTCATGCGAAGCCGCCAAACATCGATGTCCCGGTTCACAGGCGTGCTCCTACTACGCGAAATCCCTCAGTCGCGACACGAACGCAGATCGTGCAACGACGACCCCGCAGCGGCAGCGTCGTCCGGAAACTACCAGGGCAGCCTGGGCGCGTGAGAGACGCGAGAGCGGCCTATTTCCAGGTGTGTTCGGGTTCACACTGCATCGTGCGTGACGCCTCGACGATCGCCACGTGTTCAGTCTTTTCAACTGAACCTGAGATGGAGTTGTCGTGGATCACGTCTGGGTCGTTGCAACCCAGGATCGTGCGGTCTGAGCGATCAGCTCAGGGTCGGTGACGTGGTCCCAGACCGCGGCCGTGTAGCCGTCAGGGCGTACCAGTGCCCCCGCCGCGTCTCCCCAGGAACGCACCGAATGCAGGAGTTGCAGACGGTCACCAGGGACTTTGGATAAGAGCGATGGCGGGACGATCGCTCCGATGCTCACCAGCGTGAGGACGTCGGGGCGAAGTGCTGGGTGCAGTGTCCGTCCATCGGACAACGGTAGGTCGGGGACGCGCGTGCCCGCTCTCGGGTGCTCCTCCCCCGGAGTGGTGCCGGGTGCGGGGTAGCGCACGGAGAGACCGGAAAGCCAGCCGCGCAGATGCTCTGCAGTGTCGCCGTCCTGTGCGATCAGCTCTGACATGAGATCGCGCAGAGCAGCCCCGGACGGGCTAAACGTGTGCATGACCGCGGACTGGGCCTGCGTGTTCGACGCGAGCTGTTCGCCGACCGGTCGACGTTCGGCGTCGTAGGACTGGGCGCCGCGCACAAGCCTGTCTGGGGCCCACCCTGCGATCTCCGCGGCGAGCTTCCATGCCAGGTTGGCGGCGTCTTGTACACCGACGTTGAGCCCTTGGCCGCCGGCGGGAAAGTGGACGTGCGCGGCATCGCCGGCAAGCAGGATGCGTCCCGATCGATACCGATCGGCGTGCCGGGTGACGTCTCCGGTGCGACCGGTCCATACGACGTCGTGCAGGCCGAAGTCGTCGCCGGCGACTCTGCGCAGGGTTGCTTTGATTTCCTCGACGTCGGGCACGTGGGCCTGGCGACGGCGCGCGTCCTCATCGGCGAGGTTGGTCTCGCTGGGCTCGATGCCAAAGACGCGATGGAGGCCGTTGGGGAAGGTCAACACGCTGAGCGAGCCGCGTACGGGGTCCCACTGATGGCGCCGTTCGGGGAGTCGATCCAGTACGCCGTCGGCGCCGAACCCGGCGAGGGTGGCGGTTGTTCCCGGGAAGGTGATGTCGGTCGCGTGCCGCACTGCGCTGTGTGCGCCGTCGGCCCCGATGACGTATCGGGCGCGGTGTGCGCGGTGATTGGTGTCGTGGACGACGATGCCGTCGTCGTCTTGGTCGACATCGACGATTTCGACCCCGGTCTCGATGGCGACGCCGGCGCCGGTGAGGTGTTCGGCGAGTACGCGCTCGGTGATGGGTTGGGGGCACATGAGCACGAAGGGGTAGGAGGTGTCGAGGCGTTCGTAGGACAGCAGCGAAGGGAGCGCCGCGAAGTGCGTGGCGGGCATCGGCGTGCCGGCGGCGGCCAGTTGCGCGCCGAGGGTGGCGCGGTGTCCGTGGGTGTTCGAGCCGTGCGCAGCCGGTAGCGCGTCGAGCACCTCGAGGGTGCGGGGGTGGATCGTGGCGGCCCGTGGGTTCTGGGGCCTTTTGGTCTGGCGTTCCAGTATTCGCACAGTTACCCCGGCCCGGTGCAGGAGGGCGGCGGCGGTCATCCCGACTGGACCGGCTCCTACCACGATGACGTCGGGGTCCATACATCCTCCTGAGTTGCGGTCGGTGTCCCTAGTGGCTTGAGCAGTGGTGAGAAGCAAGTCGTCAGGCTGGCTCACCACGCAGTCGTTGACTTCGCCAGCAGCGGGCGCGCATCGGTAGCTGGATCTCGATGGGGTCATCGAACTGTTCGTCCAGCGCGTGCTGCACGGACTCATCGAGTTGGGCCTTCTCGTCGTCGGAACCGGCGAGGTGACGGCTGGAGGTGGCGAACAGGGCTTGCACTCCCTCGGGAGTAAGCGTCTGGGTGAACTCGGTGTCGTACCGCTCGAGCGGGCCGAACGGGGCGGGCAGGTCGATGTCGATGTAGTGGTGGCGGTTGACCGCTTCGTGTTCCCCCCGGCGGTCACCGAACATTGCTGCGACCCAGGCGTGAGACAGATCGGGGCTGGACCCCACGACTGCGAGGCGTCCGCCGACCCGTAGCACCCGTGCCACCTCCGGGACGGCCAGCACCGGGTCGAACCAGTGCCATGCAGACCCCACCAGTACCGCGTCGACGCTGCCGTCGTCGAGCGGGATGTGCTCGGCTGTGCCGTCGAGGACGCGAACGTCCGGGCACCGACGAGTGAGCACCACCCGCATGGCATGGTCGGGCTCAACAGCGACGACCTCCAGGCCAGTTCGGCCACTGAGTTCTCGGCTGATCTGGCCCGTTCCCGCACCTAGATCGAGCACAAGTCGTTCCTTGCCGGTGAGCATCCACTGCAGGGCCGAGCGGGGCGGTGAGGGTCGTGACCGGTCGTATTCCTCGGCTGCGAGCCCGAAGGCCTTGGCGCGGTCGGGCGGCGTCGTTGCGTCTGATGCGGACACGTGTCTTTCCTCATGCTCGGTGGGCGTGGGCGTGGGCGTGGGTGTGGGTGTGGGCGAATCTGCAATCAACTCAGCAGATCGGCGGCACGTTCGGCGATCATGATGGTTGGGGCGTGGGTGTTCCCTCGGGTGATGGTCGGCATCACCGAGGCGTCGACGACGAACACGTTCTGCAGGCCGTGTACGGCAAGGGTGGTGGGGTCCACGACGGCGTTATCGTCGGTGCCCATCCGGGCCGTACCCACGGGGTGCCAGAATCCTTCGGCGTGATCGCGGACGAACGCATCGAGGTCACCGTCGACAGGGTCGGGCGTGAGCCTGGGCCCTGTGGATGTGCGCAGAGCAGGGGTGTCGAACATGGCGATCGCCCGTTCCAGCGCGGCTCGCAGACGGGGTGGATCATCCGGATCCAAGAGATAGCCGGGGTCCAGGACCAGGCCATCGTGCGGCTGCGGGCCACTGAGGCGGACCTCTCCGCGGCTGCGGGGTGTCAGCAAAATTGATAGGACAGACACGGCAGGCTCGGGTAGCGGCACTAGACCTGGGCCGAAACCGATCAGGGCAGGGACGAGCTGGACGTCCGGCGCGGTAGACCCGTCGAGCGGCAGCATCGCCATGACGGGAGCGAAACTCGACAACGGCCCTCGGCGCACCAGGCGGTACGTCCGTCGGGCGCTCTCGTCGTGCCAGTCGAGCATCGTGTTCCCCGCGGTTACCGGCCACACCGCGGGGACGAACACGTGATCGTGGAGGTTTTGACCCACCCCCGGAACGTGGTGCTGGGGTTCGATACCGACCTCGGCCAAGTGATCGGCCGGCCCGACCCCAGAGAGCATGAGCAGTTGCGGAGTGCGCAGCGCACCCGCAGCGAGTACGACACGCGTCGCGTCAACGCGATGGCCGTCCACGACCACCCCGGTGGCCCGAGTACCGGTGAGAAGTACGCGTTCGACGACTGACCCGGTACGCACGGTCAAGTTGGGCCGGTTCAGTGCAGGAATGAGGTAGCCGTCGACAACGTCATGGCGCCGCCCGTCGCGCACGTTCGCCTGGTTCAACCCCACGCCCGTGCGCACCGGCCCGTTGAGGTCGTCGCTGACACCGAAACCGGCCTCCTCGCCCGCGGCGAGGAAATCCTGATGCACACGTTCGAAGTGGGTAGAGGTGGAGACCGTCATCGGCCCGCCGCTGCCGTGGTGATCGGAAGGTCCAAAGCTGTGGTTCTCAATCCGCCTTAGCAGCGGTTGGACATCGGCGGCTGACCAGCCGTGGGCGCCGCCCGCAGCCCAAGAGTCGTAGTCCTGCGGGTGGCCCTGCATCCAGGTCAGAGTGTTGACCGCGCTGCCACCTCCGAGGACGCGCCCCACCGGGACAGCGCTGCGCCGTCCTGCCAGACCCGGCTGTGGCACGGTCGGTTCGTGGACCACCGATGGCGTGGCAAGTGGAGTGATGGCTTCGCCGGGTACCGAGAACAGCGCACGATCAGGTACATCGCCTGCCTCCAACAACAGCACCTGATGATCCGCGTTCTCGCTCAGCCTCGCGGCCACCACGCAACCAGCAGCCCCCGCCCCCACCACGACGGTGTCCACCGCACGCGGTAACGGCTCACGGAACCCGTTAGCAGTCACGATCGACATATGCATCTCCTCCCTGTCCACTTTCTGACCGCCGTCAGCATCCAACTTGTTGGTAGTAGTGCTACTACTATTAGCAGATTTTGAATGGTTTGCAATGTTTGGCTTCGTTGGCAAACGGAGCCATTGGCGCCTGATCGCAAAGCTCGCCATCATGGGCTGATGGTCGAACACGACGATTTCGCGGGGCTGCTGCGCGACTTCCGCGGCCGGCTAAGCCCGCAGGCTGCCGGTGTGGCGGTGTGCGACTCCAGCCAACGCCGTGCGCACGGCCTAAGACGCGAGGAGTTGGCTGAACGAGCGGGCGTCTCGACCGAACATGTGAGACGCCTGGAGCAGCGCCGTAGACATCCATCGCGCCAAGTGGTCGACGCGCTTGCTCGGGCGTTGTTGCTCACTCAGGAGGAGCACGAACAGTTGTGTTCTGCGGCCGGCTACGCGGCGCCTGGCTCGCGGGGCGGCCATGTTCCACGAAGCATCACACCGGCGGCCCATCGCATGCTCGAGCGGCTGACCGACGTGCCGGTGGCCGTATGCGACGCCGCATGGACGGTACTGGCGGGCAACGAGGTGTGGCGTTCCTACGATTGCGGCGCTAATGCTGATGCTGAGCGTGACTGCAACATCGCCTGGCGCATCTTCACCGATGCGCCCACGACTGTTGCACGTAGCCCGCAAAGCATGACCGCCTTTAAGGAGTCGCTTGTCGTCGATCTGCGGGCGGCGTGGCGACGCTACGACGACCCATACGTCCACAGCTTGATCAGGGATTTGAATCTTGCAAGTGTCGAATTCGCACAGCTGTGGCACCAAAGCGACAGAGCTCAGCGTGACGTCGATCGACTGTGCGCTGAGCACCCGGATGGAGGTCATGACGAGCTGGAACGCGACACCCTGATCGTCGACGGCGATCTGCGGGTGGTGGTGTTCACGCGTCCAGTGGACAGTACGGCTGGTGCGAGCGGCGCATACGCCAGGTCGGCGTAATGCCCATCAGCACCCGCCGATTAGTCACGACGGTTGCAGATCTCCGACGCTCTCAACGTAGAAACGCGATCTTTCAATCAGGTCACGACCGCTGTCGATGAACAGAACGATGACACCGCGCTGTTCCTTGTCAGTACCCGAGTCATCGTAGAACCGCCAGTCCTGCCACACCTCGTCTCCTACTGAGATGGAGTGAACGATCTCGGCTCGGACCGTCGGCCACGCGTCGAACCGCATGACCTGGTTCCGTCGAACGTTCTCCTTGCCGGTGAAGGACAGGTTTGGGTGGGCCGGCCACTCGCACGCGTAGTCCTCGACGAAGCATTCTGCGATGGCGTCGGGGTCGCGAGCGTTGAGGGCTGAAGACAGACGATCGATCACGGGATGGCTCATGACGTGCAATCTACGAAGCCTCCCACCGTTGAGGCAGGGCCAACATGTACCCCGTTCCTACATCCGGCGCCCACTGCTTAAGCGCCGACCACTTCCCC
>NZ_JACCFW010000004.1 GCF_013410455.1 Allobranchiibius huperziae
CACGGCGGCCGACAGACCCGCATGGCGTCCGTGCGCGCCCTGACGGTGCCTGCCCCAGAAGCAAATGAGCACCTACCCCGTAGGGGTCCAGTCTGTGACCGTCTTACCCCCCATAGGGGTTACCCAGGACCCGCGCAAGCGCGGCCTGGGGCCGCTGCGCGGCCGGGACAAGCAGCCCAGAACACCCGAGCCCAGCGCCGACCGCTGCCACCGCACCCCAAGCGCCCCATCGAGACGCAACTACTGGCCGCCGGCCTGCTCGAACTGCTCCCCTGGATCCTCAACCACCCCAGCCGCATCAGGAAACGCCACGTCGGCGCCCTGTGCGACGTGCTGATCCGTGCCCGGCTGCGCCCGGGATGGACCGCGGGCACCCTGCTGGCCGCTCTGGACGCCGGCAACGCCGACGCCGGCCGCTACGCGATCGCCCCCGGCGCCCAACGCGACCCGTTGGCCCTGCTGGCCCACCAGCTGCGCCAGATCGCCGACCAGCAACCGCCACCGGTGCGCCCGGACGCGTTGCGCCACGGGATGCACGCCGCCAGCACCGCCCGCCGCGCCCAGGAGGCCGCCGACGCCGCCGCAGCGACCCCCGCACCCCCGGCATTCCGCCGCGCTCTGGACGCCCTGCGGGACCGCAACCGCAACAGCGCCGGCTAACCCCGTACGGTCCCCCACGGGGCCACACCGCGGCCAGTGAAAATCGACAAAGAGACCACCATCACAACCCCTACCGATCGGGGCCGCCCGGTACCGTATGGAACCGCACGGTGCCGTACGGTGCCGTTCTGGATCTCTGCCTGAAGGGTCACTCGATGACTACCGTCCGCGCCGCTTTCGCTGAACTTCCCGCGTGCCCCTCGTGGTGCGAGCTGGACCCCGGGCATGGCTACTTCGACACCGAAACGGGCACTGGCCGGGCATTTAGAGCCCACGTACGCCGGCTACAGCTACCGATGCCCGACGCCGCGGTGATGCTCTGCCAATCTGAGACCGTCGCCGTGCACTCGATCAGCGGCCTTCCCCACGGCACCGCTGAACAGGGTGAACCGACCATCGAGGTGGACCTTGCGTTCTGCACGATCCTGGACACAGCGCAGACCCGCGCCCTGGCCGAGACGCTGACCTCGGCCGCCGCCCTGCTCGACACCGGCGTGACGGCGTGAGTCTGGCTCTGTTGTCCGCGCGAGAATTCGCCGCCTGGCTGACCGACCGGGACTACGCCCCGGCCACCGTGGCCGACGCGCGCCGCACCGCCAGCGCCTACCTGGCGGACCGGCCCCGCATCGACCAACTGACCGGAACGGGCATCGCCGAATGGATCGCCGGGCAACCGGTCGGTGAGCAACGCCGCACCCGCTACCGCACCCACCTACACCGGCTCAGCGACTACGCCCGCGCCACCCTGCCGGCCGAGCAGCTGGCCGCCCTGGAGGACCTCACCAACCCGCAGGCGCGCACCCTGGAGGACTTCCTACGTTGGTTGCGCGTCACCGGTGCAGCCCCGAGCACGGTCAAGAATCGCCGCTCGGTGGTGTCGGCGTTCCTGGTTGATCACCCGGAGTTCCTGACCTGTACCGAGGAAGGCATCGAGGCCTGGCTCGATGGACAACGGCTCAGCCGCACCACCCGCGGCAATTACCGCGGGCACCTGCGCTCTCTGTATCGGTGGGCCGACCTGGAGAACCTGTCCCCTTCGACACACCTAACCCCGCGCAGCGGACCAGGTACCGCAACTAGCGTCACGGCGTACGGCCGCGGCCTGGTCCTCGTCGCCGTTCCCGCCGCCTGGCAGCGACATGTCGAGGCCTGGATCGACTGGCAGTCCAGCGCCGGACGACCCGACACCACCCTTTACCTGCGTGAATATCACCTGCGCCGGTTTGCCGCAGAAAACCTGCACCTAGAGCCGTTAGCGGTCACCGTGGACGACCTCGCCGCATGGCTGGCCGCGCAGAACTGGGCCATCGAGACGCGCCGCAGCTACCGCACCAGCCTGCGGTCGTTCTACGGCTGGGCACACCGCACCGGACGCATGGACAACGACCCCAGCGCGCAGCTGCCGTCCATTCGTCCCCCACGCGCCGTCGCCAAACCAGCACCACACGAGGTCATCATCGATGCCCTGTCACGTTCCGACGAACGAACCGGCCTGATGATCCGCCTGGGTGCCGAGCTCGGCCTACGGCGAGGAGAAATTGCCCGTGCCCACACCCGCGACCTCACCCGCGACCACGCCGGGCACCTGTCCCTGACTATTGCCGGAAAGGGCGGCCACCAGCGCCGTATCCCCGTCACCGGAGACCTGGCCCGCCGGCTGACCGAGGCAGCGGTCTACGCCGGTGACGCCTACTTGTTCCCCGGCAACGACGACGGGCATCTGTCCCCCGCTCACGTCGGCAAAATTCTTTCGAGGGTCCTTGACGGGCGCTTCACCGGTCACGCACTGCGCCACCGCTTCGCCACCGCCGTCTACGCACCCACACGCGACCTGTTCACTACTCAGACTTTGCTCGGTCATGCCGACCCACGCACGACCCGCCGCTATGTCGAGCTACCCCCCGAAGCATTGCGCCGAGCCACCGCCTCCGCCGCGCTCTGACCGTCTCCGCGCGGTCCCGCACGGTGCCATCCGGTCCCGTGCAAGAGCTATGAGCAGGTGGACACGTCGGCGCCGTCAACGTTGACGGCGCCCGTTGCGCTCCACACTCCCGTGACGCCGTCCAGGGCGTGAGGGAAGACAAGCCCCGAGAGTCCCGCGTTGGTGGCGGTGAGGTTGGTCTGATGGGAGGTGCCAAAGTCGAACACGAACTGATCGGGGGAGTGACCCGAGACGTAGATCGTCTTCGCGACCTGGCGCGAGGTGTTGCCGTCTGCACTGTCCAGCGTGACGACGTAAGAGACATATTCGGCACCCCGGTTCTTCTGCGGGGTCCACGTCACGGCCACATCGGTCGGGCTGCCGCCCGCGTTGCTGACCTTGGCGGCCGCCATGCCGTCAGTGCAGGTCAGGGCCACGGTCTTGATCTGCGGTGCACCGTCCAAGGCAGCTGCGCTGTCTACTGGACGGGCCGGGTGTGTGCCCGTCGTCCCGCTTTCACCGCTTCCACACGCTGCGAGCAGCACTGAGAGGCCACCTGCTAGGGCCGCAGCGACTCGGATGGCGGGCACAGATCAACCTCCAGGGCTCAGATCGCGCGCGTGGTGCCTCAACTACAGGTGCGGTGACCGACCGGCCCGTGAGCATGGCTCCCATGCACGCGGTGTCGAATTGCGCTCAGGACTCGGTGTAGTCCGTGTGATCGCGGACAGAATTGAAGTCAGACTCGCCCAGATAGTGGCACCAAGGACGTTGGGTGTTGTCCAGCCGTAGGCGGTTGCACTCGGACCATGCCGCCACCTCAATGTGGCACCCCTGTAGGTCCATCACGGTCTCAACCGCGGGCAAGAGGTCGTTGTCGTGAGAGAAGATCACGATGACGTCAGTCTCGCGAAATGCGGCCAGGCGCACAGCGTCCACGGCTACCGCTACGTCGATGCCCTTCTCGGTCGGTGGGGTGTTCGGCCACTCGTCGGGGTACCAGAGGTTGCGGCGGATGACCGTAACTCCATCCGCTCGCCAGTCCGATGCTTGACGCTCGTTCGCCGCAGCCGAGACTGTCTGCTTCCACGGGTTTGGCTGCCCTCGGTAGACCCTGACTTCGTGCAGGACACTGGGCCGCCGGCGCTTGCTCGCAATGAGTTCGCCTACCTGCCGCGGGTGCACGTGCCCTGACGTGCCACGGTCGGCCGCGTAGCTAAGGAATCTCCGTCGCGCGGACTTCTGCACGTTCTCGTAGTCAATGAGAACAGTCACTCGATCCAGTCCATCTACGGCCATCAGCGCTCCCCCGACCAAAAAAAGCCCCGCCATTCCCAGAGGGAGGCGGGGCGGAATGAGATCAAGGTAGCAGCGCGCGCGCCTTTTTGGCGAGTTCAAGTCCCGCCGGTTTGAGACGACCTGACACGACAGGAGACGACCTGACACCGAATCGCCCAGATGGGCACAGCTCTTCCGCCGGGAGCCAGATGGGCACAGCCCTTCCGCCGCGCTCCCGCCGAGGCGGCAGGAGCCCGGCGGCGGGAGCCAGATGGGCACAGCCCTTCCGCCGCGCTCCCGCCGAGGCGGCAGGAGCCCGGCGGCGGGAGCAAGCTAATAGCTACGGTGCCCCTAACGGCCGGAGCAGCCTGCCGGCGGCGGGAGCAAGATGGAGGGGTAGGGCACCTAACTGCCCCCGTCGCGGCCGCTGGAGCACCCGGCCCCGCGTGGTCGGCGAGACTGTGTTCATGCCCCGCGAAGACGGAGATTCAGCTGACCCCTTCGATCAGCTACCCGACGAGAGGTACGCGGACTATCTACAGCGCGTCGGGGTCTTAGTGGCACCTGACGAGCAGGTGCGCGCTTGGGAGCGTGAGCGCGGAGCGCCCATGCTCGGTTGCGTCCTCCTCTACGAGGTTGACGAAGACGGCTTTGTGTACCGGCTCATTCACCATCCCGATCTCACCCCGGATGCCCTCGATGCGTTCTGTCGAGAAGGCATGCGCCGGTGCGCGCACTACGTCGAGCACGGCGCAAACGGAGAGTTCGTCTGGCAGAAGCGATCGGACGCGGGGTACCAGGCCTGGATCCTCGCCGACCAGCTCCCACCGCTCTAGTTCCGCAGATAACGCTCTGTATCTGCGGCGCGCACGGCAGCGAGGCGCGCGATGGCGGGCCTGTCGGAGGCCGTCGGTACCGTCCGCAGCACCGATTAACTGCGGAAGGTGACCCGATGAGCCGCCCCCACCCCGACACCGCGCCCGGCGGGATCAGCTGGGCCGCGGCCGTGACCGCGTTCCTGGAGCGCCCGACCGCCGCCACCACCCGGCGCACCTACGCGACCGCGCTGCGCCAGATCGGCGCGCAGCTGCCCGAGGGCACTCCCCTGGCCGCCCTGAGCGCATACGACTACGAAGCTGCGCTACTCACCGCGTACGACGACGCCGCGCCGGCCACCTTCAACCTGGCCACCAACGCCCTGCGCGGCCTGCTGGCGTACGCCGCCGATCGCGAGTGGTGCACCGACGCTGCTGCCTACCGATTCGGGCGCCTGGTGCACGTGCGCCGCGTCCCGCAGCAGCACGACCGCGCGCTGAGCCGAGAGACCATCGAGCGGCTGTGCACCGACCCGCGCCACGCGCTGCGCGAGCGGGCACTGTGGCGGATGCTCTATGAGACCGCCGCTCGCGCGGAGGAAGTCCTGCGCCTGGACGTGGGCGACCTGGACCTGATCAACCGCACCGCCCGCACCATCCGCAAAGGTGGCGACCGGGACACCCTGCACTACGCCTCGGGCACCGCGCGGCTACTCCCCCGCGTGCTCGCCGGCCGCGATCGCGGGCCCGTGTTCTTGTCCAGCCGGCCCCCACGCACCGACGCCCTGCCGGCCCTGTCCGATCTGGACCCCGCCACCGGGCACGCGCGCCTGTCCTACCGCCAGGCCGCGGCCCTGTTCACCGACGCGACCCACGGCGCGACCCTGCACCAGCTGCGGCACTCCGCACTGACCCACCTGGCCGAGACCGGCGCCAGCAGCGCCCTGCTGATGGCGAAATCACGGCACGCCGCACTGTCCAGCCTCCAGCGCTACGTCGCGCCCTCTCAGACCGCCGTCGCGCAGCTGACCGCCGGCCTGGACCCGCACGGGCGCCGGCGGAAAGTCGACGGCTGAGCCTGTCGCCGGACAGACTTGCGCCCCATGAGTACCTATCACCCCAGCGCCGCGCACTGCCCCGTCTGCGGAGAGCAGAGCGTGAGCCTGGTCCGCACCCCATACCGTCCTTTCGGCAGCGACCAGCCCGTTGCGCGCACCGAGAAGTACGTGTGCAACAACGGCAACCACATCCCCATGGGATGGACCCCCGACAACGACAACGCCAACGGGTAAGCCGCCGCCAGTTGCCGACTATCGAATGTCGAACGCGGGTAGGCCGGCTTGATCGTGGCGGTTGTAGATCGAGGGGAACACCTGCGACCCACGGATGTCGAACGCGGGCAACGTGGCTTGATAGTTCGAGTTGTAGACCGAGGGAAATACCTGCGACCCACGGATATCGAACGCGGGCAACGTGGCCCGGTCGTGGCGGTTGTAGACCGTGGGGAACACCTGCGACCCACGGATGTCGAACGCGGGCAACGTGGCTTGATAGTTCGAGTTGTAGACCGAGGGAAACCACTGCATTGCGTACTCGCCTTCGTCAGCAGCCGCGTCGGGCTGCCTCGGCCTCGACAGCCGCGGCGAGGACCCGTTCGGGTGTGCTGCCGGCCGCCTCAGCCGTTGCAGCGAGCCGGTCCAGCAGATCATCAGCCAGGACGCCGCCGGCGACCTCAGCGCGCAGGGCGCGCACGATGAGCGCGCCCACCGGCACGCCCAGCCGCTCGGCTCGCACCTCGAGCGCGTCATAGAGGTCCTGCGGCACCCGGTTGGACAACTTGCGGCCCCAGGTCGCCGGTTCGCTCGGTGTGCCGCGGCGGCCACTGGCGCGGCTGGCGTCGGTGTAGTGCTGCCCGTTGTCCGGGGCCGGTGTCAGGGGTGCGGTCTGCGCGGGGCGTGCCTTGGGTGGCATGGTCAGCCTCTTTCCTTGTTCGCCTGCTCGGTCACGATCTGCGCCAGCTGCGCGAATTCCTCCACGATCGCCCCTGTCTCTGCGCCGTAGGCCGCTGCAGGTGCGCCGGCACCCTCGGCCTTGACCATCACCGCGCGGCGCGGGACAACGCCCAGCACGGGCCATTGCTCGCGTAGCTGCGCGAGCAGCTGCGCTGGGTAGGACTCCCGGGCCGGGTAGTTGGACACCACCACCCCCAGCAGTCGCGGCGCGCCGTCGCGGTCGGCGCGGACCCCCTCCAGCGTGCGCGTCACGCGCGCCAACGCCTCGACGGCCCCGAGCGCGGCCTCGGTCACCAGCAGCACCACATCGGCAGCCCGCAACGGCCCGACCAGCAGCGGCCCCAACGTGGGCGCGCAATCGATGAGCACGACCTGCGAGGGCACCCCCGCCAGCGCATGGCGCCACCGATCCAGCGCCCCGGGCCACGTCTCGTCAGCGCGGGAGGCCAGATCGACATTGGACGGAGCGACCTGCACCAGCGGCGACCAGTGCTGCCCGGCCGCGGTGAGCACCTGGCGCATGGTGCCCTCAGTGACCGGCGCCCCCTGCCTCGGCTGGGTGGCATAGAGCGCATCGCTCACGCTGAGTTCTTGGGCCACGCCCAGCGCACCGGTCGCCGTCAACGGTGAGGCATCGGTGATCCGCGTCAGGCTGCCTTGGGGGTCGCCATCGACCAGCGTCACCGAGACGCCAGCCAGCCCGAGCGCCTGCGCGAGGTTGGCCGCAACAGTGGTTTTCCCGACCCCACCCTTTTCGTTCGCAATCGCCACCGTGAGCACGCCCTGCGCCACCGCCTCGACCCTTCCGCGCCCGTTCCCACGCGGTCCCGCGCGGGTATGCCATGGGACCGTACGGCACCTCACGGGACCGCGCGGGGAGTTCCGGCGGTGTGGTGCCTATTGGTCGTTGGCCAGCTTGGTGCCAGGCGCCTAGCCCTGTCGGACCGGCGGGGGCCGTCCTGATAGCTGGCGCGGCCCGGCGCGCTGCATGCTGATCGGACCTGGCCCGGCGCGTTCGAGGGTGGACAGCATCACGGGCTCCGACGCGACCGGCGTGCAGCTGACCGGTGGCGAGCAATCCGGTGAGCACCGCCTGGGCGTGTGTCGCGTGCACGGTGCAGTCACCGGCAACCGGGTAGGGGAGAGGCCCGGCTCTGCGCGCCCGGCCCCCAGCAGCGGGTCAGAGATTCAGCCTCACCACGTCGGGCCGCCATCGTCGCGACGCTGAGCAACCAACACCGCACGGCACCGTACGGACCCGCCCGGTACCGCATGCCGAGTGCCGTTCGCGTGGGGAACCGGCGCCTCGCACGGGCGTTTACCCAGGGGAACAGCTCTAGGTAAGCCCTCCACCCACGGCCACTATTGCGACACTCGTGAGGCGCTGACCTGCACTGATGGGGTAGTTATCCGGGCAGAACCGCCCACCAACCACTTCAGGATGGTCACGGTTCGAAACCGACATCGGCAACCTGAACTTCCACCCCAGAAACAGACTCCCAAGGGATCGGCTTACAGGCTGCGGCCGCGACCTCCCGAGCGACCGTGAGCGGCAGACCGGCCGCTGTGAGGACGTCGACCACCGGCTCAAACGCTGCCGGCTGGTCCGGCCACAAGGTCACCCCCGAGACTTTCTCACCTCGCTCGGCCGCCTCCGTCGTCAGCCGTTCCTCGATCCCTCGATACGTGAAGTAGCGCGCAGCGGACTCGCTCAGGACACGCAGAGCGTCGCGGGACTCGCGCCGCGCTTCATCGATGTCTCGTCGCCATCGCAGCCGCTGCGGATGACCCAGGAGCGCCATTGGCTCTGTCTGAAGCACCTCAGCGAGCACGACCAGCTCACCCACGTCGATCGAGCGTTTGCCCTTCTCCAGCCGGGCCAGAGTGGCCGGATCGAACCGCTTACCGAGCGCCTGAGTCAGTCGGTCCGCTAGCTCGATCTGACTCCACCCGTGGCCGTGGCGCACGTGCGCGACGTTCTCGCCGACCCAACTCCGGCGCTCTTCAACTGACATATTCCTCAGTGTTCACCTACTTGCATTTTCAGTCAACAACCGTCAAGATCAATTGCGGATTGTTCAGTGACGGACTGAATATCACTCACTGTGGAGGACCTCGTGTTGGACGACGAGATGATGACGATCGAGGAAGCCGCCGAGCTGGTGCGTCGCCCGGTCAACACCCTTCGTTTCTGGCGGGCGCAACGCACTGGACCCGCGGCGTTCATAGTGGGTCGGCGCCTGACCTACCTGCGTAGCGACGTCGAGGAATGGCTCACCGCACAACGCAGCGCGGCCCCGATCGCCCCGACACACGAGGCGGACCGCGCCGGGAACACCGACACCGCCTCGGCGGATGCGGGAACGGCGCTGGCATGAGCACCCGCCACAGTCCATTGATGACAGCGCCGGCTCGGCCGGAGGCGACTAGCTCCACACATGCCGCGGCCGCGGCACGCGCCACCATCACCGCTGCCGCTGAGCGCGACCAGGGGCGCTACCTGGCCGCCGCGCCGCATGTCAGCGGAGAAAGCACGGAGCACCTGCGTAACGCGCGGGCTGTGGGTCGCGCAGAAGCCTGCGACGTCAGCTAGCAACTCCCGTGCCCGCCCTGAATCGGGAGGCGCCCCAGCACGATTCGACGCCGTTGGACGCCAACCCACAGACCCCCGAACGCGACACCGCTCCCGACCGGGTGCCGGTCGCGTTCGTAAAGGTGCCTGCTCTCATGCTCGACGGGAGCCTGAGCGCCGAAGCCGTCGCGGTGTGGTGTCTGTTGTCCACTCACGTGCGCAGGGGCAAGCGTTCGGTCTGGCCGAGTCAGCTCAACCTCGCGCGCCGTCTTGGACGCCAGGGCGTGGATCCCGCTCGCCGGGTGCGCGACCGGCTCAACGAACTAGCCACCGCCGGGTGGCTGGTCAGTCGCCGCACGCGTGTCGGAAACAGCACCTGCAACATCTACGTGCTGGCTGCCGTCGAGACCAATTACGTGCAGCTGGCGAGCATCGTGCTGGACCAGCTGACCAAGGACCTAACGCCCGATGACGTGCTGCACCTGCTGCGCTGGCAACTCCTGGCCGGGACCAGCGGGACCACGCGCCTGCCACTGAGCGACTACGCGAACCGGTACAACCTGCGCATCCGCGGCGCCCGCGAGGCCCGCAGACGCCTTCTGAGAGCCGAGCTGCTGAGTGTGCATGAGCGGCCCGGCAAGCCCACCGAGACCAGCATCTCGACGGTTATCCACACCCCGGCACTCAACGTCCGGTCACCCCGGCACTCAACGTCCGGTTACCCCCTGCCGACCCCGGCACTCAACGTCCGGTCACCCCGGCACTCAACGTCCGGCGAAGTAGATACCCATGAAGTAGATGCTTTCCAGCCCTCTCGTACTGACCTCACCACCGCGCGAGCTCAGCCAGGCGGGGCGGATGAGATCGACCACCAGGACGACGTCACCGAGAGCCGAGACGGTGTGCTGCGGCGCGTCCTCGACGCAGCCGAGCAGCACGGACGGCGGCTGACCTGGACCACCCGCGCCGCCCTGCCGGTCAAGCTGGCCGACCTGCGCGCCGAAGGGTGGACCGATGAGCAGCTGAGCGAGCACCTGGCGCGCTCCTTCGCCGGCGCACGCTCTACCGACGCGACCCTGAGCGCGCGCCTGGCCGAGCTGGCCGCGCAGACCTCACCCACCCACCTGGCCCGAGCGCGCCACGAGGCGGACCGAGCAGCCCGCGCCGTTCGGCAATCTGCACAAGCCGCAGAGGACGCCGCCGCGACTCCACCGCCGCCCGGATGGCGCGATGCGGGCACCGTCCGGGCCGCTGGAGCGCCTCGAACGCGCAGCGGCGCCGCTGCTAGCCGTTCGGATGCTCCGACGTGTCCTTACATCCCGGACACCGAGAAACCCCCGCAGAAGCCCGCACACGAAGCCGACCCCGAGCAACTCTCACCGAAAGCGAGCCACCCCCTCATGACTGGACCAGACACCTCCACGAGCTGGGATCGCGTCCCGCAGCTCTCCGACACCGGCCGCGCGTCATGAATCTGCACGCTCGCCGTTCGCTGCGGCGACGAACCGCGCCCGCGTTCGCGTCCGTGGCTGACGCCGACCCGCAAACCGTCCTAGCAGCCCTCTGGCGCGCAAGCCTGCCCACACCCCTGGACCCGATCCGGCGTACCTACCTGGCCGCGGTGACCGAGGACTACCTCACCGAGGCCACCGGCCTGCACGGCGCCCGACTGCGCGACGCGCTGCAACTGCTCAGCACGGACGGCATCGTCACCGCAGACGGAACTCACCGCCTCTACGCGCACCCCGACCCCGTGCGCATGTTCGTCCTGAGCCACCACCAGGTCCGCTCATGATCGACGGCTGCCTGTCACCGCTGCCCGTGCTCCCGCTGGCCGTGCTCACCCTGACGACCTGGACCTGCCACACCTTGGCGTCCGCCCTGCGCCGCCACGCTCACGCCCTGGCCGAGCAGACCACCGCGCTGCACCAGGGGCTCACTTCCTCCACATCGACCCCGACGAGGACCAGGTGCTCGATCTCGCTATGCGCCGGCCCCCGTGGATCTTTCCCGCCTTCATGTGCCCGTACGACTGTCGGAGATGGCTGCCTGTGATCGATGACGAACTCAAACGGCTCGAAGCCCTGGCGCAGTACGCCAGAGAAGCCGCCGAGCGGGCGCGCACCGCCCGGGTCGCCCGAGACGAGGCCATCGTGGAGGCCGTAGACGACCAAGGGCTCAGCCTGGGCCAGGTCTCCCGCGCCACCGGATTGGTCAAGTCAGGCATCTCCCGGATCGTGGGCGACGCACCCGTACGCGGGGTGCTCTGAGGTGCCCTGCGTAAAGGGCATGAGCGAGCACGGTCACGCTGCTCCGCGACCCCCACGTGCCACACCGCTACCGCCCCGAATCAGGACCGTGGCAACCGTTATTGAGGCCCCACCAACCGTGATTGAAACTCCCGCAACCGTGATCGGCGGGTCCCGACCTCCGCCGACCGTCTGACAAAACCGCAGGTCAGCGGCCTAGGGGCGGCTTCCGATCATGAATGAGCACCCGGAAATGCCGACTCAGGGACTACCGGCCTCCCAGCCACACCCAGACCCCCACATTTCGCCCCCCTGTTCACCCCCATGAAACCCCCCCAGGAGCACCCGCGCATGACGATCGCACCCCAGGACCTCGAACGCCTGGACCGGCTCGGAGCATGGCTGATCGCTCACGACGGGCACGGCACGAAGCGCGACTTCGCCGATGCGCTGGACCTGGACGGCACCCAACGCCGCCGCATCCTGAATCACGCCGGTGCCGCCGGATGGATCATCGAGCCCGACCGCTCCACCGTCGCCCTTACCCCCGAAGGTCGCGCCCGGTTCGGAGGCCTTGCGACCGGCAGCGCCGGCGCCCTGCTCGACACTTTGCTCGACGGCTGGCCCGCCCGGCATCGCGCGCTGGCCCAGCTGGCCGCCTGCGCGATCCTCGCCCGCCGCCTGGACGACGACGCCCCCCGCGTCGGATTCGCCCTCATCGGCGGCACCGGCACCGGCAAGACCGCGACGGCTGCCTTCCTCGCGCGGCTGTTCGGGCACGAGCCCGACCGCATCCTGGTCAACCTGTCCACCGCCACCGACCGCCCCAGCGGCCGGCGCCTCCAGACCGGCGGCACCTGGACCTATGAGCCCTCGACATGGACCAGCGGCCCTCTGGTCTGCCTCGATGAGTGGGACAAAACCACCGACACCGCCCGGGCCGACCTGTTCGCCACCGCCCTGCACCCCGCCGGGCGCGCCCTGGTCGAGGATCAGGTGCACGCCTTCGCTGCCGTGCCGATCCTGACCGCGAACACCCCCCACGCCGCCCGCGGCCTGGATCGGCTGCGCACCCTGGGCAGCACCAAGATGGCCCAGCCAGTCCAGCGCCGGTGCATCACTCTGGACACCGGCGCCCGCTCTCAGTACGACGCCACTGCCCTGCAACGGGTCACCGACGCCTACCGATGGCACCCGCAGGCCGCCGATCGGCTCCCCCTGGACGACCTGCCGATCCCGGACAGCTGCGATGAGGACCTGGCCGCGATGCTGAACCAGCACGCGCACGAAGCCCTGACCGAGACCGGCCTCGAAACCTTCCCCGGCGCACACGCCCTCGAACCCCTGGCCCGAGTCCGCCGCACCCTGCTACCCGACGACGCACCAGCGCCCCTTGCCGCCGCGCTGACCATGGCCGACTACCTGACCGTGACCGAATCCCTGCCCGAGCACGTCCGGCCCGGCTGGAGCGACGGCGTGGCGCTGTGGTGCCAGCAGATGAGCAGCGCGCCCGGAGTCGCCGGCCTGGCCCACGCGCTCACCAGTGCCGCTCAAGCCCGCGAGGCCACCGACCGCGCGGACCGCGCCGCCCGCGTGCAGACCGCCACCGCCGGCGATGCCCTGACCCGTGCCGCGGCCGAGCTGGCCGCCGAGTGCAAGACCGCCCGTGACCACCTCGACGGGCGCCGGCTGATCAGGGCCACTGACACCCAACGCGTGCAGGCCGCCGGGCTGCGCCGGCTGCTGGGCACCCTGCACGACAGCGCCGCCCGCACCCACACCGCGGTAGCGCTGGAGGACCTACGCGACCGGGCCACCCCTCACCTGCGTGACGCGGCCGCCCTGCGTGCCGCCGTCGCTCACACCGAGCAGCAAGCCGCAGCCCGCAAGGCCGCCGACGCAATCGCGCGACGTGAGCAGCGCGAGCAGGACAAACACGTCCGCGCCGCCGCCGTCCGCGCCCAGCGCGACGCTGAGCGCATGGCGCGCACCCACGCCCGGCAGACCCGCACCTACCGCCGCGAGCAGCTGCGCCAGCTCCGCGCCTACACCCAGCCCCTCGAACGGCTCTACGCGCGCACCAGTACCGGCCCCAACGAGTCCCCGCTGCGCGATCTCGCGCAGATCACCCACCCCGCCACCGGCGCACCGCTGCTGACGTTCGCGCCCTACCCGGTCAAGAACGGATGGGGCCGCGCCCTGGAAGTCGTCGCCGGGTCTCTTGCACGCGTTGAGACCCCGACCGGCGACTGGAGCGCTGGCGGGCAACGCTTTCCCGGGACGCCCACCAGCTGCGCCGACCTCAGCACCTGGGGACCTCACACCCGCGCTGTTCTCGCGCCCCTACTGGCCCATCTGCACGCCGGCGAGGACGCCCTCACCAACGCACTGAGCGAAGCACCCCGCGCCGCACGACCCCACATCGCGCCGACACCCGCCCCCCGCGCGATCACGACCCGATGAGCAACACACCTAGTGCACCGCGGCCTCTGCAACACCTCCCGAATCGACCCAACGCGCACACCACGGACCTCATGCACCCTCGGACCAAGGGCGCGCCGGTTCCGCGACACGCCGCGAAACCTCCCCGCGCTTGCGCAAGCTTGAAGGGAGCATCTGCGCATGGCAGGACGTCAGCGTGAATCAGGCGCCGGTTTCGTGCGGGTCAACGTTTCGATGGCCCCAGAGACTCACGTGCTTGCCAAGAAGATGGCGGCAGACGCGGGGATCAGCATGGCCCTGCTGGTCGAGCAGATGATGCAGGACGAGGCACGAACCCACCGGATTCGTAACGCCCTGCACGCCGAGCAGGAGGAACTACCCCTGACTGGATAACCCCACGACACAGCAAGAGGGCCACCGCATCAACGGTGACCCTCTGCGAAAAGCGACGGGACCGGACGGCAATCCGGTTGCCCCGCAAGTTGGTCTGCGCGACCTCCACCCCCGACCAAGAAGGGCGGATCTATGCCTGTCTCCGTGAAGAGAACCGACAGTGCCCAGATTATCACTTGAGCAGATATCTGAACGGCTCAACGCGACACGACGCGCCTACTACCGTGCCACTGATCTTGACGGTACCCGCGTCGTGCGCGGTGCTCCGGTGCGATCACGTCGGCGTGTCCCCTCATGGGCGCCGACAGCCGCGCCGGGACAGACCGCACGCGTGGTGGCCTGGACCAGCCCCGAAGCATGGCTAGAGCAGCTGCGCGCTGCGCTGCTGTCCCCCGAGGGCATCGAGGCCACCGCCACCGACCGCATCCGTGCCGCCACCGTGCTGGACGTGGCCGCCGTAGAGGCCCGCGCAGCCAACGCACGCACCGGCCGCGATGTCTGCACCGCTCACGAGACAGTCGCGACTGTCGTCGGGTGCTCGGTGGCGACCGTGCGCCGCGCCCGCGCCGTCCTCCAACGTATCGGGTACGCAGTGACTCTCACGCCCGGGCGGTACCTGACCGCGGCCGAGCGCCTGGAGGCGAACGCCACC